>JARRMA010000049.1:0-6760 GCA_037386505.1 Candidatus Bathyarchaeota archaeon | reverse complement strand
TAAAAAACACACTTTCTTTAGGTATATTGAAAATTAAATTATTCATGTTTCTAAGAATTTTAATAAAAAAAGGGGAAGGGTTGATGGTACAGTATTCTTATGCTTCTTTTGTCATTTTCTGTGCAAGATTATAGATTACTGGTACTAGCATAATACCCATAGCAATGGCAAAAGCCCATGATATATTGGCTATAACTGTTGTTACTCCAGAGAATGTTGCAAAAATAGCACCTGCACCTATAATTAGGAAAATACTGTATAGAACGAATTTTGCATAACCTGCAACTGGCATAAATTCTTTGTGATCATCTGTTATAGATTTGATTAAGCCGTCTGTTAATGCGATTCCTGCGCCAATAATAACAAATCCCAGAATTAATGAATACACCAAGTCTCCAGAGAGCAGCATAATATCTAGAGCCATTAACAAGATTACAGCGACTAATCCTATCTGCAGCAAGTTCTTTAGGGGAAAATAGGCTTTAATGTTTCACCAACAAGAGATGATAAGAATCCAACTAAAACTGTTCCGATTACTATGATTACGACTCCACCTAAAAGTCTAGGAAGATAACTTGCGATATCTACTAAGAATTGACCTACAGTTCCACCAATGTTCAAAATTTGTACTGCGAGAACAACTGATATTACGATTATGAAAGCAGTTATTACTCCACCAATAAATGATGAGAGGTCCATTCCTGATTTCTTAAAGGCTTTTCCTGCATCTGTTTCATCAAATGTTTTTTCAAGACCCATTTTCTCGATTACTTTGTTAACTGCACTTCCTAGAAATTTGCCGACAACGTATCCAATGATTACTACTAAAATTGCAGCGATTATAGCCGGTAAAGCTGAAACTATGTCTGATACGAATTCTGTAAATATTCCTCCAAGGTCCATGTATATCACCAAGACAATATTTTAATTCATGTGCTTAAGACTTTTTTCATGCTAAACTTAAATGCGTATTAACTTTTCGTTCCATATACAGCATCGTAGGTTGCAACTGCACCTAAAATCACTAGCACAGCAGCAATAACTGTTGCCAGTTCTGGACTAATTATTATCGCGATCCCAATTAATATCATCATTAAACCTATTGCAAACTGAACCAAATCCATCTTGGATCACATATTTTTCTTAGGGAAAATTTTGACCTAAATTGCGAGAAATATTGAATTATTCTGGCGGTCTGAGATAGATGTGAAGTTGGGCTTTCGACAATTTTACTTCTATACCTTTGTCTGTACAACAAGCTGTTCCTTTTCTTAAGGCTGATATTGCTAAACTATTTCGAATGGGGGTTTTTGCTCCAAGTATTTCGTATGCTGCTTCTTTTGTTAGTTGAATCTCAAAATGAGTTATCTCCCATTTTTCAGAATCTATGTAAACGTCTTTTACAACTCCGATTTTTTGACCTTGAGCAAAAACATCTTCGTCTATCAAATCAGTGAATTTCATTTTTTTCCCAAATAATAATTTTAGGTTCATTTGCTTTTAAAACCTTGCATAATGTTTCTTAAGACAACTTGAATATTTTTAATTTTTATAAATTAGGCTACTAATCTTTTTGATTGAGCAATCCACTTTGTTAATAATTTCTGGGAAATACCAGTTTTTGACGATAAAATTGAAATCGATGCATTAGCAAGATCTGAAATTGTCTTAATACCTGCAAGAGCGAGAAGTTCAGTTCTTTTAGAACCAATTCCATCAATTTCAGTTAAATCTAAATCAGAATTAGAGGTTGTATAATTAGTATCAACTCTACGAGTTACTCTAAGCAATTTCCATCCACTTAAACGTGTTTTCTTGAAAGTATGAATCATACCACATTTGCTACATTGACTTCGAGCAGTATTCCCGTCATAACTTATATCCCAAATCTTTAAAGTAGATCTACAAAAGTCACATCTCTCAAGATTTTTGGGAGCTGAAAACCAAATCACTACCGGAATTTTTGTTTTTTCTTCCAAAACAGAGTCAAGCATATGAGAGTGCCCACAATTAATACATTCAGCTAAAACTTCGCTTCCTTCCATTCTGGTTAATTTAAATTGATCCTTGCCACATCCAAAACATTTTGTTGGTATTGAAGCATAATCTTCATTTTCCATAGATCTGCCCCTGTTATTTGTTATCTGTAAGTTATATTAAAATTAATCAAGAAATTGTATTAGATTTTTCGGGACTTTTTTCTTAATTTTTCATCAGCAATAAATTATGGGAAAATTATTTTACATATAAAAAATTATTGAAGATGTAAAAATTGTGGTATAAATCTGATTAAAATTCTTTGTTAAAAATAAAATTGTTGATAAAGAAAAATTTTGGGGATCCTAAATATTTCCCCAGAATAATGTGAACGAGCAAAATTTTACTCGATTACTTGAATTGCGCCTTCTGGACATTGCATTTCGCATGCCCTGCAAATGAGACAATCCTCAACGTTTACGGCTACAGACTTTCCATCTTTCATCTCGTAAACACTTACAGGACATGTGTCAACACATGTTTCGCATCCAGTGCATTTGTCAAGATCTATTACTATTTCAACCATTAGCTTCAACTCCACTTAGATTTTAATCAAAATAATTCAAACAAATAAAAACGTTTTGTAAAAAAGTGGATTATTCGCAGAGTCTAATCAAAATTCCATCAATTGTTGTTTCAGCGTCTTTCATCTTGCTTTGATTTTCTTCTAAAAGTTTCGAATAAGTAGACTTTGAGATTTCCTTTTTTCTGTATCGCATTTCAAGTTCTTGTAGATCTTTTTTTGCATCTTCAAGTTTTGTTTCGGTCGTTTCAAGTTGTTTAATCATTTTTGCATATTTTGATCCAGCAGATCGAATTTCTTCTCCTAAAGATGATAGATTTCTTGAAATTGTGGATATTCGCCCGTCTAGCATCTTCTTTCTGACTTTATATCTTCGTCTAGGAATTTTTCCTTTTTGCGCTTTTTCATTTAAGGATTCAAGTTCTGCTTTAATTCTTGTTTTTTCTTCATACGATTCAACGAAATTATTGAGGGTTTTGGATTGAATAGGAATTATTGTACTAACAGAAGGTTTGGGCATTTTCCAGAAAAATGCAAAAAAGGTACCCGCTAAGGCTAGGATTCCAATCCAGATAGTAGGGTAGAAAGAAGCCCAAAATGTTTGATATCTATAGTTTATCTCAAAGTTTAGATTTTGTGATGGAGAAACATTTGAAAATTCGAAGATTAGTGTTTCTTGGATAGCATTTTTTTCTGTGTTTTGTGGATCTAATGGATTGGATGATTTAAATGAAGCACCTTCAGGGAGAATTAGTGATACTTTTAATGATCCTATTGTTGAATTGAAGTTTTCATAGAAGGTAAAACTAGTAGTAAAATCATCATTGTTATTTTGAGTGATATAATTTTTCCAAGGTAAACGATAGAAGACGTATAATGGTTCTTTTGCACTTTGATTTAGAGCCCGTCTAAGATTTATTGTTAAAATTCCTGTTTCGTTTGTTATCTCAAGATTTCCCATTTCATCTCGCACAATGAAATCATATGCATCGTTTGGTACACCTATATCAATTATATTTGTTGAAAATCCTAAATTATTTATCCAGTAAGAATTTGCGACATAAATATTTCCTGCTTGACTTAACATTATTTGACGCTCGACTTCAGATAATTCAATATCAGTTGGTGGACGTTGGAATTGGTCAAAAGTATATGTATTAGGCAAAGTTTCGTCATGCAATTCGCTAAGAGTGGTGTTAGAAGAATCATAAAGAAGTATACTTGCAATTGTTGTAGGATTAACACCTGCTGTATAGATTTCGCCACCGTTTAAATCGAGATAGACAAAGTGAATGCCTGAAGTAAGAAATGTTGAATTCAACGTTAGAGCGCTTACATAATTATATGATGGATCATAGACTCCACCAGCATCAACAGTATATGTTCCTGCGATAGTAACGTTAACTTCTGCACCAAGCCTTAGGAAGTCAAAATAGCCATCATCATTATTGTCAACACCCTCGTCAGTTATTGTGCCAGTAAGATAGGCTGGGGTAATCCCGAAATCGAAATAATAATAATCTTGGGATAATGATACATCAGATAATGAATCAAGTTGATTTCCAGATTCATTTTCAAGAATTATCATAGAAATATTAGCAGGATTAACTTTTGATGAATATATTGTCGTTCCCGCAAAAGAAACATAAACTGTTTGTAATCCTGCATTGAGAAATGTTGAGTTCTGATTCGAAATATTTATAGTCGATTTGGAATCGTAAAGTCCAGACACTTCTATGTTAAATGTTCCTGCAGTAGAAACATTAACTTGAACTCCTATTTCTAGCGAGTCATATATTCCATCTCCATTATTATCTATACCTTGATCAAAAATTGTTCCTGTAAGATCCGCCTCTTGACCTTGGGCTTTGACAAGAGAGAGGTTGACAATACCTAACAATATAATAGAAATAATTAGAAAAGAAACATTTAACCGTGGAAAGATTATTTTATGCATATTATTCAAATGTAACACCGTCTACCGATCCATCACTTTTGTTGGCGTAAGTATCACAGATTACCTTTATTTACTTTTACTTAGATTAAGACATTAAGAGGGTTAAAAATCCGAATATTATTATTTATTGCAAATAAATAATAAATATAGAAAAATAAATTCTAAAAAATAATTTATTTCTTTTCCTTTTTCTTATTTTTGTAATCTTTTATAGCTTCATGTAATGCATCGGCTGCTAAATTAGAACAATGCATTTTAATTGGAGGAAGACCTCCAAGGCTTTTAGCTACGTCTGCTCTTGTAATTTTCATTGCTTCTTCAATGGTTTTGCCTTTAGCAAGCTCAGTAGTCATGCTACTTGTAGCTATAGCAGCTCCGCAACCAAAAGTTTTGAATTTGACATCCTCAAGTTTGTTGTCCTTTACTTTAATGTACATAGTCATGAGATCTCCACAAACGGGATTGCCGACAGTTCCTACACCATCTGCATCTGCGATCTCTCCTACGTTTCTTGGTTTCATGAAATGGTCCATAACTTTTTCACTATACATTCATATTCACCTCAATAGTTCTTTCGGAGTTAATGGTGAAAGTGCTCGTAATCTTTTCACCACATCTGGTAGTATTTCAGTTACGTAATCCACATCCTCTTCCGAATTCTGTTTGCCTAATGTAAAAACTAAAGATCCATGAGCTTCTTCGTGGGCTAAACCGATTGCTAATAGCGCATGAGATGGTTCCAAAGTTTTTGATGTGCAAGCAGAACCTGAGGATACCTGAATTCCATACATGTCCAGACCTAAAATTAGAGATTCTCCTTCTATATAACTGAACCTGAGATTTGCATTATTAGGGAGTCTCTTAGTTGGATGTCCATTAAGAAATGAGTATTGAATTTTTTCTAGAACATTTCCAATTAATTTATCTCTTATTTGGGTTAATCGTTTAGATTCTGAAGCCATATTTTTTAGAGCAAGCTCTGCTGCTTTTCCCATACCTACAATTCCGGGGATGTTTTCTGTACCTGAACGTAACCCGTTCTCTTGACCACCACCCTGAATTATTGGTTGAATTTTTGTGCCCTTTTTTATGTATAATGCTCCTACACCTTTTGGACCATACATATCGTTAGAAGATAATGAAAGTAAGTCGATTTTTTCTTCTTTAACATCAATAGGTACTTTTCCTACTGCTGCTACAGCATCAACGTGAAAAATTAGGTTATGTTCTTGAGCCAATTTTCCAATTTCTTTTATAGGTTGAATTGTTCCAATTTCACCATTTGCATAAATTGCAGAAATAAGAATGGTCTTTTCGGTTATTGCAGACTCTAATTTTTTTAGGTCAACTAATCCTTGCTTATCAACTGGAATGTAAGTAATTTCATAGTTTTGTCTTTGAAGATATTTGCATATATTCACTATTGATATGTGTTCAACAGATGTGGTTATGATATGGTTTCCTTTTTTTAGATTACGAAAAGCTGCACCTTTTAGCGCTAAATTGTTTGATTCTGTACCTCCTGATGTGAAAACCATTTCTTGAGGTTTCTCTGCACCTACTAATTTAGCAACTTTTTCTCTCGCCTCAGCTAAAGCTTCTTTTGCTTTATTACCAGAAGAATGAGAAGATGAAGGATTTCCGTAATCCTCAAAATAATATGGTTTCATAGATTCAAAAACTTTAGCATCTAAAGGCATCCCTGCACCATTATCCATATACACTTTTCGCAATTACAAAATCCATCCTATTTTGTCTTTTTTATCAGAAAATGAATCTCATCATCTTCTTTAAACATTTTAAGAAGTTCGAGACCTAGATTCTTAACCAGACGAGGGATATCCTCCTCTGCTGCTGGATCATCTGCAATTAACTCAAGAACCTCGCCTACAGCTAATTGATCAATCTCTTTTCTAGTTCTAAACACAGGTTCAGGACAAAAAAGACCTACACAATCAAGCTGTTTGTCAGGTTTGTTTTGGTCACCCATTTAAAAACCTCTAACAGAAAAAACTTCGTTACATGACCTAAATAGTTTTCCTGTATTTATTTATAACCATGTTATGGATGTTCCGTGTATTTCAATACGATATTTTTACTCAGATATCCTTTGGTGGAGCGGGAATAAGACCCTTTTCCATTAACAGGTTTGTAGATTCTCTGGAAGTTTTAATTATATGAGTAGCTCTTTCCCAAAGTTCTTGTCTACTTAGTTTAACTCGGGCAACTCCTTCTTTAATGGA
>JARRMA010000048.1:0-11022 GCA_037386505.1 Candidatus Bathyarchaeota archaeon | reverse complement strand
ACGAGAACTTCTAGTATGTGAACCGATGACTGGATGTGGGATTCGTGGTGTAAGATTTGCGAGAGTAGTTGATTTGGGATCAATATCATTAAGCATAATATTATTTACACCATCAACTTCAATCGCAAATCTTACACCACGAATCCCACATCCAGTCATCGGTTCACATACTAGAAGTTCTCGTCCTAAAATATTCTGATATGTTTGTAGAACCAATACTGAGATGTCTCTGTTTAGCTCCATTATTGGATTATAAAATACAGGTGCCTTTGAAGGCGCATAATCTGAAGGTTTTGTAACATAATTTGAAAGCTTTGGAACAATTACTTTGACCTGCCCTTCCAAGATTATCTCTGTAGGGAAATCAAAGTCCATATCATAAACTCCTTAATTATTCAGTACTAACTAGTCATAAGAGCCAAAGGCTTCATAAATGTGCTTTTCCATATTATTTTTCTTGGGAGATTAGATGCCAATTCAAGGTAAACTGTATCTGTGGGGAAAAAGAGCGAAAGGTGTACCAGCAGAAACAGGTGTTTTCGCACTGTATAACAAAAATCGTACTATGATCTACCTCGGTGGTAGTCCCAACTTAAGAGAAACATTTAGTAGCTATGTTGAAACTAATTTTTCTGATGATCCACGAAAACGTGAAACTGTATATTATAGAAGAATGAACATTGAAAACTGGGAAGAAACAGTTAAGAATCTTCTTGAAGAATATAAAGTTGAATATGGGGACGTACCAAAATTGAATAATAAATCAGAAAAAGAGGAGAAGGTAACACCCGAATGGGGATTCTATTTTTATGAAGCATTCAATAAACCCTTGTTTGAAGCTGCCTTCAATCTTGATGATCTAAAAAAGAAACTTGAAAAAGTTCCAATTACTTCTTTGGAATTTCACCAAAATAGAGGAGACTTTGCTAGATGGATCCGAGAGGTTTTTAAAGAAACCCAACTAGCTGATAGAATAGCTAGAATGAACACGAAAGGTGAAGCGCTAAGACTTGAACTACTGAATGCTTTAGGCAATCCTGAAGTAGCAGAATGTCCTGAATGTGAAACATTATCAAAACCTGTAAAAACTTGGCAAATGGCCGGAAGACCAAATAAAGCTGGTGAAAGAATACAACTCACAATAGCATTATACAAATGTAGTAATTGTGATAAAACATTCAGAAATGCAATCAAAAAAGAGAAAATCAAAGCTTAAAAAATTTTCAAACATGATTTAATATACATTTACAATTTAATCAAATGAAAATTTTAGTAAAAATTGTATTAATAAAAAATTTTGTAAACCTTGAAAAAATCTTATAAATCTACCTTACTAAGGAATTCAGCAATGCCAAAGAAGCATATAAAGCTTCTTCGGTACGAACTGTTTCTGTTCCTTGATAGGGAATAGTATTGATGACATAATCCACGATATTATTTAAATTAAGTTTTTCTTGGGCTAAAATTTCTTGAAGCCCTCGGGATGGAGCACCAAAAGCTAACAAAATTCTTTTTGATTTTTGCCATCTTTCTACTATATTACCAATTACATTTGTAAAGGGTGGAGCATTTTTGGATGTGGCAATCACAAAATCATAAGTTCTAGATTTAACTATTTTTCCAAAAGAAGCTTTTGAAGAAATCACCTTATATCCCCAATAGGAGTCTATTTCATCCGAATTTGCCAAAGAGACGCCTAGATGTCTGCCAAGTTTTGTAACTTTAATTGTAACTCTAGAGTTTATAGGTATAGTCTGGCCGTAAATTAAACCTGGACGTTCGACTCCTATATCAACAATAGATCCAGAATTAGTTATAGAAATTATGACTCCTTCACGATATTCTCCTATTTTCAAATCTTTTATTCGTCTTGCTAAAGGATGATGAGGAGTCCGCAAAGGTGGAAGTATTCCAGCAAAACGTAGTTCCGGTTTAATTTTAAATAGATGTTTTCGTAAATATTGAGGAGTCTCCATATACGAAAGAATAGAAATCATTAGTTTTCGGTCTCTTTTTTGAACAGAGCCAGGAATATCTGGAAATATAACTATTTCATTTACACGAAATATAGCTGCTGCTCTACCAATAAGACCAATTTTTAGAGTTTTCTCTCTAAGATGTGGTATATCAGAAATTATAGAAATGGGTATAGCAATTGCAAGTTTTTGTTCACGTTTTTTCAAGATTATTTGATCCTCTTCATTTTATGTTGGACAATTACTACTTCAGATATTCAAACATCAAGATGGCACTCAGCCAATTAAGTATCATTTATTGATATATGATTATTATTTTTCTTATACTTTCTTTTTGATACAAAAAAACTCGCTGTTAATATGACAGCTAATCCAAGTGAAACATAAAAAATCGTATTAGAAACATGTAAATTTATTATGTTTTCCATAAAGGAATCAAATTTTGGATGCTCAACCTCAACTGAAATTTTTTCAAGTGGACTCCAATTAGATATTTCACAAGCATAAACACCAGATTCTATTTCATTAGAGATTTTTCCATTAATACGAACTGTTGCGTTAATAACAGGATTCCTTGTAGATACAAAATGTGGATAGACTTCAATGTTCATTAAATCTAAGGTTAAGGTGTTAAATTCTATCTGATTTATCCCAATCTTATCCCACACTATATCAATTTGTTTATTTTGATTATTAATGCTTGTAAGATCAAAAACTTCATCCTTAACTGAGGTTACGGTATAAATTTGTAATCCAATAATGTCAGAACTTGTGGTCAGTTCCCATCTAGAGTTTTGGTTCGACCAAACCATTGGTTTACCATTAAGAAAAAGCATTCCATTTGAATTATCAAAGGGCATTGAATCAAATTCATATTCAGCTTTTACCCAGACTGTTTGTGATGATCCAGCCTGAACATTTTTATGCATATCACTTGAATCAGTGATATTAATTCTGTCCCAAATTATTTCAGGATAACTAACTGATTGGGCATATTCTGTCAAGTTACAATAACTAACTCCTGTAATATTCCAATAACTCTTTGCAACATTATTATTTTTAACTTCGAAATTTATCCAACCAGTTTTATTAGTTACATATTCAACACCATTAACACTAACAATTGCTCCAGACAAATCTGATTTTTTACTCATCCAAGATACATGAAAACCAACATTCTGTGTGGTCCCAATATCGGTATGATCATCACTTACATATGTACTATCTATATTGATGGGTTTAAAGCCAAAAGATAGTTCAGCAATATTAGATGCGAATGTATAATTAGCTGATAAGACTCTAGTCAACGGATTGTAATTCCAGGATAAAACTTCTTCATCTTCAACTTTGAAAAAATATGGCTTTGTTTCCCCGATTTTTATTTCAATTTGGCCTTGCTTTTCTAAAGGTTCTGTCGTAGCAATATTTAGAAGACCAAGTGAAGAATTCCATGAAAAATTGGTTATTGAGGCACTAGATGATAAAACAGAAAAATCAGTTGTGTTATTCCAACCAACTGTTATATTTGAATCTGAAAAAATATCTAAAATCTTACTTGTTGAATTATAAATTTGGAGTATTTCATATGGTAGACCAAGAATATAGTTTGGTTGATTATAATCTGAACAATAAATTTTTGTTAAATTTTTTGATTCTAATACGCCATTAAGCTCTACGTTTAAAGTCTGATCAACAAAAAGTGGGTTTGAAGTTAATATTGTTTCTGAATAAACTACTTGGGGTTGACTTTGATCTTCTATAAAAACTAATAATTTAGATTGATTTGTTTGTAGGGATATATCAAGAGAATTAATCCGAGTATCCACAAATCCAAAATCCTCTTTGTTGACATAGTCAAAGAGTAGATATTTTTTGTTGAAATCCACATCAATATCTAAAGGTTTAAGATGATAAGAATAAGATCGAGAAAAACCATCATTTGGGTTTGTAGAATTATCATGATTTAAGTAAATTACCCTATCATATTGTCCCTGACTCAACCAAAATTCAGTTTTTGGATAGGATACAAAAACCATCGGTTTAACATAATATGTACAAAGAAAATATATGAAATCTGTGAGAACTTCATTAAATACTCCATCCGGAAGAGAATTTGGATTCCGAGTGTTAATTATGTATGTGTAGCCAGTACCTTTTTTGTTTTCAACAATAAAAGCGTTGGATTTACCTTGATTATCGTTAATCCAAGCTATAACTCGGGCATCTTCTCTAGGATCGACAAAATATTTGAATTTCCAAACCCAAGATGCAAGTTTTCCAGGTTCAAAGTAGTTGTATGTCTTTCCACTCCAAGGAAACCAAAAAGTATCTTCTGTGAAAATGATTTTGTGTAAATAGACATCCGCTGTCACATCCAGTCCGCTTTCAATTGGAATGGGTATATGAAGGCCAAATAATGAACCAAAATTTTTGACATATGAATAGGGATCTTCAAGATTGTCTACACTTTGATTAGAGTGGGTGAATGTTAATGGAGAAATGAAAATACCTCCATTCTTGACATAATTTTCAATATTATTATGAATATTTTCAGTCATTAGATTCCAACCCAAACCTAGTATTACGTCGTAATTATCCATAACCGAGGAGGGAGCATACACAGAGAGTATATCAATCATTCCAAAGGGTAAACCAGTAATCGATTGTGCTACTTGCGCGCTTCCTATATGCCAATTGTCACCAATTCTTGGAAGTTCAAAAGCTGGTAATCAAAGTCTCCCTGACGGTCTGATTGTTCCCAAAATCCCCAATCTGATCCGCGGCTACCCCATCCGCTTTGTCCGATCATAATTGCTATAGATGAACGATATTTTGGTTGTTTATATTCTAGGTATTTCTGATTTTTCAGGAAAGCATAGAATTGTTGAATTACTTTTCCATAGTCAGTTAGTTTTCCGTCGGTTCCTAGAATAATATTTTTGTTTGGCCAATCTCTATTTAGAGTTCCAAAGAAGTTGCCTTGTTCAAAGAAGAAGTATTTTGCTCCATAAAACCATGCTTCATACAGAGCCCGTTCAACATCATTAGAGGAGAAAGCGGGAGGTTTTGTCCATTCTTTCCAAGTATCTACCCATAATCCCCAATCAGGTATATTGTAGGTGCTTACCATTCCTCTAGCTAGGCTGATCATTAACTCCAAATTTGGGGCATTGAAGACTTTGCTGATAAAAACATCACAATAGGAAGTATTTGCTGAAACATAACTAATCACATTTTCTTGGAGAAAAATGCGAGCATCATTATTTTTAAATTCAGGCAATTTCATTGCAGAAGTTAAATTTTCTATTACTGCTTGTTCAGCTTGTATGCGTGTTTTAATATTTCCTGTTGAGTTATTTGCCCATAGTCTATTATCAATTTGTTTTCCTGTGATTTCTTGTACTAAAACCCCTAATAGATAAGGATACTTTGATTTCCAATTTGCAAACTGTTCAGGCGATATTCTGACATCATGATCCGAAACATTATAGGTCTCAAAGATTGTGTAAAGCTCTAAGTTATTTGCTTCCTCAATTGCATCTTCAATTAGGGTTAGATTCCATGCTTGATCCATCGGATGAAGAATAACCATGTTACCTAGTTGGAGATCTTTCACCGTTTTTATACTGTCTAAGATTGCTTCTTGCTGACTTTCTAAAATCAAGATTCCCATAAAAAATTCTGGATCGTCTAAGATTGATTCCTGAGCTATAATCTTCGAAGATGAAAATGATAATGAAACTATAAATATGCTTACAATTAATAAAGTGGAATAAAATTTTTTGTTTGTGAGCAATTTCAAAACGAATTTACCATACATTAAAAACACTACGAACCAGCATTAGTAAATCTATAAAACTTGATTTTAGATAAAATATATCCACCTATTTCAAATATCCTTTTGAGAATTTTTGGATATTATCTTCATTCTTTTCAATAAATGTTTTTTCTAAAAATAGAAAATATTCAAAATTTATTTTCTATAAATCGGCATCATTATTGTATCCTCTACTTTCCCAGAATCCTTTGTAATCAGTATTGTCTGATAGTTCAATTGATGTTATCCATTTTATCCATTTATATCCCCATTTGCTCTCTGCAACAAGCTGGAAAGGAAACCCTCTCTCAGGAGGCAGAGTTACATTGTTCATTTTATATGCCAGTAGAATATCATTATCCAAAATATATTGTAAAGGTAAAGAGGTTGAATACCCATCATAAGCGGTAAATATTACTGTATTAGCATCTGAAGAAACTTGCGCCTCAGAGAATAGATCTTTAATCAGCACCCCCTCCCACAATATTGTTACTCTCCATCCTTCAACACAAGTTAATGTGACAACCTTTTTGTAAGATTGAAAGCCGCTGATAATATCAGTGTATGCATATTCTGTTTCATTAGATACAAGTCCTTTAATAGATAATCGGTACGTTTCATTATCAATGTACTGTGGTCCTTTAATCGAATTTTCTCTAAAATTACCAATAGATGATAGATCTTTTCCTTCATATTCTCTTATTTCTGCGTATCCTAGGTCGATTGGCTCTCTTGTAGTTGTAGTCCACCAAACCATTATTCCAAATGATGAAACAAGTAAAAAAACGATAAATATCACTGAGAAGAAAATGATCTTTTTGTTTAGCAAAGCTATTTCATATTAATATGACATATGTCATACTTATATATCTTTCACGCCAACAAAATTCAGTAATTAAGCAGGAATAATAAATATAATAAAAGCAGGAATTACTAAAATAGTTAAAATCAATGAAACAAATGCACGAGAAGGTTAGAATTTTGGACACAGCAAAAGCTCGGGAATTCTTTAAAAATTATTCTCCAATAACAATTTGCTTTATTGGGGCCATGATCCTTGTAACAATAGGGGTAAGAGATAGAGCCGCACTACTAATTGTATTAGGTTTTGTTATGCAGATTTTCTGGTCTTGGCGATTACATCGAAACCAATGAATAAAAAATTAATCCTCTAAGTGATACCCAAATCATATTATATTTTTAATAAACATAGGATTTAATGAAAAATCATTTTTGTAAGAGCATTTCGATAAATTTTTTCTGGTCTACTTCTGCTCTTGTTCTCCAATCCAAGTAAAGCTGACCATGGTCATCTTCTCCTAAATATCCAGCTTTTATGTATCGATTAATGTTCATTTGAACTCTCCATTCTGGAATTTATTTTCGAAGCAAATCTTCAACCTCATCTCTAGAACTTTTTCCTTTTTTGGAGATAATGTAAGAAATAGTTATGGCTAATCCAGCCACATCATCAATTCTCCAACCCATCATTTTAGAGTCTTTTTCTGATAAATCTCCTATAGCTGTAACGTAGAATCTTGCCCGGTTCAATTCTTCAAGTGAAGGTTCTCCAGATGGTGTTTCCCCTTCAAAAACAATTTTTATATGAAGACCTAATTTTTCCAAATATCTATCCAAAACTTTAAGAATTTTAGGATAATCAGATCCTAAGGTATTTCTTAATTCCCAACCTTTCACACCAGGTTTTGAATGTCTTTTATAGAACAATAGTTGTGCGGCTTTTTTGATCTTCCGAGAATAATATGCTTTTTTTGTCATGTTAATTTTCCTTCATTCCAATTAGTCCAATCATCATAACTAATAGAAATTGGAACAGAAACTACTCGTTCATTATCTAATTCTGTTGGTTGTTCTTTGAAAGGTATTATAAAAACCTCTTCTTCTAAAGGTTTTATTTCCAGAGTTGCATACCCATAAGTAACCAAGAAACTAGTCATATAAGCTCGCTTCAAGGTTTCATTATAAGTTTTAGCCCCAACAAAATTCCAATATAAAATCCTATCCTTATTAACAGTTCTAGTTTTTAATTCTTGCCAAAAAGCTTCAAGTTCTTCCCTGAATGTTTTGTCAGCTAAAATTCTTAATCTTATAAGCTCTTCTCGTGTTGTAGCTTCAGCTTCTACCAGTATTGGATTATCTCTTTTCAATCTTTCATTTAATGGAATAAGGTTGTTCCAATATTCTATTGCATTCGCTAAATGGGACAAGGAAAGCTGTTCCATTTCAATAAGTGGGTTCCAAACATGCATAAAAATTCCCACAATTTCTTCTTTGTTTAACTTCTGGATTTTTTCTTCAAGCAGAAAAGGATCAGTATAGAGCGAAGTTGATCGATATTTCACCCAATCTCCTTGACTCTCTATCACGGAAGCTAAACATTGAATCGCTTTTGCATCCATTACCATTTCTTCGGAAGATTCCCACTCCGGAAAAAATTGTCTAATAGTTGCTAGAATATCATCTATATTCAAAGAAAATGGGTCTGTTCCTCTCTCTTCAACAGATTTGCATAATTCAATGATGCGCTGAAGGTGTTCACTGTTTTGTTTCTTTTCTCTTTTAGACAATTAACTTACCTCTCGTATTAATGAAGTTCCTTCAACATTCTGAACAGTGATTAAATGGACATCTTTTCCTGTAAAAGTAAGTTGACTAGGGGTTATCGCCAAATATTGGGAATCCAAACTCGTTACAGAAGATACTATTAGATTGGCGATTATTTCCCTGTTTTTAGGGTCCATATGAACATCGTATTCATCAACTGCTCTAAAAGGGGAATTAACAAATTGCTGTAAAGCTAAAAGAAAAGTGACAGTTGCAGTGCTCCTTTCTCCCCCAC
Organism: Candidatus Bathyarchaeota archaeon; assembly: GCA_037386505.1. Taxonomy (GTDB): domain Archaea; phylum Thermoproteota; class Bathyarchaeia; order Bathyarchaeales; family Bathyarchaeaceae; genus Bathyarchaeum. The sequence goes on along the minus strand of JARRMA010000048.1, from coordinate 2,369 downwards.
TCTGAGTGTAAGCATTTAAAGGAACTGGTTTTCCTCCTTTGAATCCTACATTAATCTCGAGACCAGCGTCTTCGATATCTTCTTCATTTGTCAGTTTTACTTCACCAACAGCATAAGCATCTGCAAGAATCTTTTTGTATTTGAAATTAATCTTGTCAAGAAGTTGATGCATAACAGTTCTCCAAGCATCAGTTCTGGATTTCACTTCTTCTAATGCTTTTTCGCGGTTTTCAGCAACTAAGCGAGCTTTTTCTTTTAGTTCCAAATACAATTTTGAATATGATTCATACATACGTTCGATGTCCCCCGAAACATCGGTCATAGCATTCAAATGACCATCGGTTACCCTAAGTTCCTCAAGAAGTTCTATTGTCGTTTTCGTAGGGACAATTCTTTTTCCCATTGTCTTGGCTTGATCAACATTTTCTTTTAGATCAACTATAGAAGTCTGAAGTTCCTTATCTAGACGATTTGCAGTCGTACTTAATTGCTCTTTTTGGTAAATTAACAATGCTAGATTGATTTTGTTATCAATTAATTCATCTATGAAGTTTTTTATTTGATTATTAAAAGAGCTTAATTTTTCGTTAATATCAGAAATTCCAAGATTTAATATTCTTAGATGTTCACTGGAACTTTCGACTGTTTTTTCAAAATTTCCATATTCGATTTTGAACTGTTGCTTTAAATCATCTTCCAACGATTCAAAACTTGCTTTAATCTCGTTTAATTCCAGATTTAAATCCGGGGTTATTTTTCCATTAATAATTGGTTTTAAATTAATAGTGTTATCAAATATTATGTCCATTCCTTTGCTATGATTATTTGATCTAGATTGAGTTTCTTTTAAAAATTGATTTATTGTAGAGAAAGCCAACTCCAATTTTGCAAGTTTTTGTTCAAAAATTATTCTCTCTTCAAAGAGATTTTTTAAAGTGATTCTTAAATCATTCAGGTTGGTTTGAAGTTCAATAATTCTTATGTTTGTTGTTTTAATTTGCGTATCGATTTTCTTAATTTTCTCTTGATGATCTTGATATTGATTTTTTAATTTTGTAACGATTCTTTCTTGCTTAAGTACTTCAGCCCAAGTTAATTCTCGTTCCAAAAACCGTCTTTTAATAATAAGTTGCTTTTTCTGTTGGTATCGATCATACTGTTCCCGCCAATAAATGAGGGTCTGTTCTGCTGATTGAAGAAGTTTCTCAACAGAATCTCCTTGACTTAATAAACGGCTTAATTTCTTTTTGGCAGAGGATACATTTTTTCGATATGATTCGAAGCCAACTACTTCCTCAACCATTTGTAGTTTCTCTTGGGCAGATATTACACTCAATTGGTTAACCATGTTTTGATGCATAATTATTAGCATATTTTCAGGGTCAACTTCAAACTTGGCGAGAAGACGATTAACTTCTATCTTATTTGCAGCCGTATTCTCAAGTTCAAACCAATATTTTCCATCTTTTCGAAGATTTCTTGTTAAAAATATTTGGTCCTTCTTAATTTTGCGAACAGGTCTTTGTCCATCTCGAATTGAGTTATCTAGCACTAATGTAACTCTTGCTTCTTCTTTCCCATATCGAATTAGATCACTTAATCTTTTTGAACGTTCAGTGGATGACTGTCCAAGTGCTACTGAAATTCCGAGAAGAATTGAAGATTTGCCTGATCCATTTGGACCACAAACTACATTGACACCTTTTCTAAATGGAATCCTAGCATATTCGTATGACATGAAGTTTTCCAAGATTACTTCTCGAATTAGCATTTATAATATAGCGCCTCTTTTTGCTTAGAAATTTGCAAATCAATCAATTTCCAAGGAGTAAGCGAGATTACTCAAAAGGAAGAAAATTAACCTTCCGCTTTTTGTAAAATACGAATTAGAATTTATTAGTCCCATAAAATCTCTAAGAAATAGATTATAAGAAACTAGAACTAAACTTAATTATTAATATTAGAGGTTCTATTTTGCCAACACCATCAATGGATTTCAAAAGGAAAGTTGCTGGGATATATCTAAAAAGAAAATTTGAACTAGAAAATTTTGATCCCAAGGTGATGAAAGCTTTTAGTAAAGAAATACTTGAGTTGATCAATGAGGAAAAAAATTCAAAAGCTCTTCATGATCTGGAAATTCTTGAATATAATATGAAATTACTTCAAAATTATTCGGTTGCCTTAATGAAATATAAGTCTGGAACAGATGAATTCGATTTTACTCGAAACGACTGCAAAAATATAATTGATTCCACAAAAAAATGGTTAAAACTTGAAAGACTGCTATAAATAGAAAATAAAATAAATAAATTTTGAAAATAAGTAGTCGAAAAAAGTGTATTTTTTCAAGGAGTAAAGGTTTTTCT
>JARRMA010000047.1:0-6340 GCA_037386505.1 Candidatus Bathyarchaeota archaeon | reverse complement strand
TTTTTGCACTGCGAATTCAGTTTTATCCACTGGTAATACCTTCGATTATCTGCCTAAACAGCCTACATAATGTCTAAAGATTTTAATCTTTAGATTGCTGAAGAATAAGAATTTAATCATTGAATTCTTTTTGTAGTTCTTCAAATAATTTTTTCTGTTTTCGCGAAAGCTTTGTCGGAGTCTCTGCGGTGACTTCAACAAATTGATCCCCTTTTCCAAATCCACGGAAGTGAGGTATTCCTTTGTTTCTAAGTTTGAATAGTGTTCCAGTTTGAGTTCCTGATGGAATCTTTAATTTTGTTTCACCATACAATGTAGGTACAGTTATTTTTGCACCTAAAGCCAGTTCAGGAAAACTAATTTTTGTCTGATAATAGACGTGGTCTCCTCTTCTTATAAACTTCTTATGTGGTTTTACATGTAAAACAACATAGAGATCTCCTCTATCACCTGATGTTGGGCTAGGTGCTCCCTCTCCACGAAGTCGAAGACTAAAACCATCATCAACCCCCGCAGGAATATCTAGCATAATTTTTCGAATACCAGTTGTTGCTCCTGCACCATTACAATTACTACATAAGTTTTCAGCAGGTACACCTTTACCGTGACATTTATTGCAAACCTGAACTTCTGCGAACTGCATGAAACCGAAGCTTCTTACGTGATTAATTTCGCCTGTTCCTTCGCATTCTGGACATTTCTTGGAGTCAGCTCCAGGTTTAATTCCGCTACCTTCGCATGTACTACAAGATTCAAAACCGGGGAATTGAATCTCCTTTTTTAGACCAAAAGCAACATCTTCCAAACTTATAGTCAGATCATATCTAAGATCTGAACCTGTTTTCCTTTTTCTTTGTCCTCCTCTACCAAATAATATATCAAAGATATTATCGAATCCGAATCCTGCATTCCTAAATATTGACTCAAAGTCTGCTCCACCATAGATATCCTCTGCAGAATATCTACCATTTATTCCTGCATGACCAAAACGATCGTATTGACTTCTTTTCTCCTCATCTGATAATACAGCATAGGCTTCAGATATTTCCTTGAATTTATCTTCAGCCTCTGGAGCTTTGTTTCTATCTGGATGATACTTTAATGCTAACTGGCGATAAGCTTTCTTTATTTCTTCTTTAGATGCATCTTTAGAGACATTAAGAATTTCATAGTAATCACGTTTTGTAGTCATTTGCTGATCAGCCTAAAGATGCATCATTCAAAAAATTATTTTTGATCTTTTACGTCTTCGTATTCAGCGTCGACAACCTTTTTGCCATTTTCTGTTTTTTCTTCGGATTTTTGAGCTTCTGCTTGAGCTGCTGCTGCTTGCTGATAAATTACTGTTCCTACCTCTTGGAGAACTTTTGAAAAAGCTTCACTTTCAGCTTTAATCTTTTCAATATCTCCTTCAGCTACTGCCTTTCGCAATTTAGCTTCTGCATCATCTATCTTTTGAGTTTGATCTTTGTTGAGTTTTTCACCTAAATCTTTCTTGGTCTTCTCTGCAGTATAAAGCAGAGAATCAGCATTATTACGTACTTCTACTTCTTCTCTTCGTTTTTTATCTTCTTCAGCGAACTGTTCAGATTCTTTCATCATTCTTTCTTTATCATTTTCAGACAATTTTGTTGATGCTGTAATCGTAATTTTCTGTTCTTTTCCTGTTCCTATATCTTTAGCTGAAACATTTAGTATTCCATCAGCATCGATATCAAAAGAGACTTCAATTTGAGGTACTCCTCTTGGCGCCGGTGGAATTCCAGTTAGGTTAAATGTTCCTAGTGAAACATTGTCTTTTGCCATTGCTCTTTCTCCCTGCAATACATTAATAGTAACAGCGGTTTGGAAATCTGCTGCAGTTGAGAATATTTGACTTTTCTTTGTAGGAATAGTCGTATTGCGCTCAATAACTTTGGTAGTGACACCTCCAAGAGTTTCAACACCCAAAGATAGAGGTGTTACGTCCAAAAGTAATAGATCTTTTACATCACCAGCTATTACTCCTCCTTGAATAGCTGCACCAACGGCAACACATTCCATAGGGTCAACTCCTCGTTCTGCTTGTTTGCCTAGTGTATCTTCAACAAATTTCTTAACTAGTGGCATTCTTGTTTGTCCGCCGATTAAAATTATTTTGTCGATGTCTTTTGTTTCAAGTTTAGCGTCTTTGAGAGTTCTTAGAATTGGATCTTTTATTTTTTCTACTATTGGTGTGGCAAGTTGTTCAAGTTTAGCTCGCGTAAGTGTATGGTGCAAATGTTTTGGTCCTGTAGAATCAGAGGTAATAAATGGAAGATTAATGTCTGTAGTTAAAAGAGTTGAAAGCTCTATCTTCGCATTCTCAGCAGCTTCTTTAAGTCTGCGTAGTGCCATAGGATCTTTGCTCAGATCAATTCCTTCTTTAGCTTTAAACTCACTCAAAAGGTAATCTACTACAGTTTTATCAACATCTGTTCCTCCAAGTTGAGTATCTCCACTTGTAGATAAAACCTCAAAAACTCCGGTACCGAAATCCATGATGGTAGTATCGTTTGTTCCTCCACCAAAACTGAAAACAAGTATTTTCATTTCAGATTCAAGTTTATCTAAACCATAAGCCAAAGAAGCTGCAGTGGGTTCATTAATTATTCGAGAAACTTTGAATCCAGCAATTTCTCCAGCATCTTTTGTTGCTTGTCTTTGGTTGTCATTGAAGTGTGCAGGAACTGTTATTACACATTTGGTAATTTTTTCACCGAGAAAAGTTTCTGCATCTCTTTTTATTTTTTGTAGAATAAATGCTGAAATCTGTTGTGGAGTGTATTCTTTTCCTCGGATTGTTACTTTCTCGTTTGTTCCCATCTTTCGTTTAATTTCAAAGATGGAACCTTCAGGATTAGTTACTGCCTGTCGCCTAGCTGGCTCCCCAACAAGCAGCTGCCCATCTTTAGTGAAAGCAACAACGGATGGAAACATTTTACCTGCTAAGGTTGGCCCTTCAGCACTTGGAATTGTTACAGGTCTACCTGCTTCCATTATAGCTGCTGCTGAATTGGTTGTTCCAAGGTCTATTCCTAATATTTTTTCTCTTTTTTCATTTTTACTCATCTTTTTTCTCCTCATCATTTTTTATGCAAGAAATATTGACTATGCACGGTCTTAGAACGCGTCCTTTATACGCGAATCCTTTTCTTACTTCTTCAAGAACTAATCCTTCATCACAATCATTTCTAGGTATCTTTGTTCCCAACTCATGAATATTTGGATCAAAAGCTTTGCCAATGGCATCTATGTGTTCTACCCCTTCTTTTTCAAGCATTCGAACTAAGTTTTTATGAATCATTTCAACACCTTTTAAAAGAGCTGATTTATCAGTAGATTTCTTTCCAGACTCAATTGCCCTCTCAAGATCATCAAGGAACCAAAGCAATTCAGCAACCAACTTTTCATTACACCTTGTAGTCAATTCTTGAACTTGTCTTTCCGTTCTTTTTCTATAATTGTCAAAATCTGCTTGCAAATACTTAAGTTGCTTCAAATATTCTTGAGACTTTTGTTGTTCTTGATTTAGCTGCTCCTCTAAATTTTTTGATTTTTCTTGCTGTTTTTTGGATATATTTTTACCCATTTTAAAATCACGTTCTAATAGGTTCCGCGCTAAAGTTGTTTGGAATGAATGGAAAAACTGAGAAGTTAATATTTTTTTCGTTTTATTTGCTTTTATTATAAATATAAAAATCATTCAATTGTATTTTCTTAATCTAAATAATAAAATACAATTACTAAAAACTTAATAAGAAACCTAAAACCTTTTAAGATCGAACCTAAATTTGCTTGCTAGAGGTTAATACATTGAGGGATCGTTTCCTTCACAGCTGAAATACTTTCAAAAATTATAGTTTTTGTTAGCCCCTATTTTAACCAAACTATCTTTACTTCAGCAAAATGTTTTTACTCGACAATAATTGCAGTGAATAAACTTATTAGTAAAATCCAGATTGAAGGTGACTAACCATGAATATTATTGAAAAAATATTAGCAAAAGCCTCAAACAAAGAAGAGGTTTCCCCAGGAGAAATAGTAGAAGCAAACATCGATGTTGCCATGACCCATGATTTAACTGGTCCTTTAGCGATTAAATCATTTCACAAGATCGGTGCAAAAAAAGTTTGGAACCACAATAAGGTAGTAATTATTTTAGATCACTTGGTTCCAGCGAGTTCAGTTATATCAGCAGGTTTACATAAAATTGTTAGAAATTTCGCTAAAGAACAACAAATAGAAAACTTTTATGATGTAGGTAGAGGCGGAGTTTGCCACCAAGTAATGCCTGAACAAGGTCATGTTCGTCCAGGTGAAGTAATTGTTGGTTCAGATTCACACACTTGCACTTATGGAGCTTTTGGAGCTTTCGCAACAGGTATCGGTTCAACTGAAATGGCTGCAGTATTTGCTACAGGTAAATTATGGTTCAGAGTTCCTGAAGTCATTAAAGTGAATGTGACAGGCAAATTACCCAAATTTATCTCATCTAAGGACTTAACTCTAAATATTGTCCGAGAGATAGGAGCTGATGGTGCAATCTATAAAGGTCTAGAGTTTGCTGGTTCTACGATAAGAGATTTAACAATTGCAGGTAGAATGGTTCTCTCTAATATGGCAGTTGAGATGGGTGCTAAAGTGGGTATAATAGAACCTGACAAAAAAACTTTAGATTATGTTAAATCTAGAACAAATAAACCTTTTAATCCAATTAAAAGTGATCAGGATTCTTTTTACGAAAAGATTGTGGATATAGATGTTTCAGAATTGGAACCACAAGTAGCTCTTCCCCATTCAGTCGATAATGTGAAATCGATATCCGAAATCGAGGATATCAAGATCGACCAAGGTTTTATAGGATCCTGTACCAATGGTCGCCTAGAGGATCTAGAGGCTGCTGCACAAATATTGAAAGGCAAAAAAATTGCAAAAGGAATAAGGTTAATTGTTATTCCTGCTTCTCAAGAAATTTATTTGAAAGCATTAACTAAAGGTCTAATCAAAACGTTCATGGATGCTGGCGCAATAATTGGTAATCCAAATTGTGGTCCATGCCTAGGAGGTCATATGGGCATTCTAGCCGAAGGTGAAACGTGTATAAGCACCTCAAATAGAAACTTCATCGGAAGAATGGGAAGTACAAAATCTTTTGTATATTTAGCATCACCGGCCACAGTAGCATCATCAACGTTAACTGGAAAAATAACAGATCCAACAAAAATTGCACAGGTGAACTAAATTGACCATAACTGGAAAAGTGATAAAGTTTGGAGATAACATTGACACAGACGTTATCCTACCTGGACCATATTTGGTTCACACAGATCCAAACGAATTAGCTAAACATGCAATGGAAGGTTTAGATCCAAAATTTCCACAAAAAGCAGCTGAAGGTGTGATTGTTGTCGGAGCAAAAAATTTTGGTTGCGGTAGCAGTAGAGAACAGGCACCAATAGCGCTGAAATATTCTGGTGTCAAATGTGTATTAGCTGAATCATTTGCTAGAATATTCTATAGAAATGCAATAACGATCGGTTTACCTGTTTTAGTATGTACCGAGATTTCAAAAAAAGTGAAAGAAGGAGACATATTGACTGTTAATTTGCAAACAGGTAAAATTGAAGATTTAACTAATGGTTCTACATTGCAGGCTCTTAAGCTTCCAGAATTTATTATGGAAATTCTCGAGGATGAAGGATTAATTAACCATCTTAAAAGGAGATTTAAACAAAATGAGTAAATACAAAATATCTTTGATTCCCGGCGATGGAATAGGTCCGGAGTTATCAGAGGCTACCCTAAAAATTTTAGATGCAGTTCAAAAGAAGTTCGACATTGATCTGGATATTATTCAGGTTGATGCTGGAGATACATGTTATGAAAAGAATGGAATAGCACTTCCAGAAGAAACAGTTGAAGTGATTAAAAACTCGCATGCATGCATGAAAGGTCCAGTAGGAGAAACAGCTGCTGATGTAATAGTTAAACTAAGAATAATGTTTGATTTATATGCAAATCTACGTCCAATAAAGACATATCCATCGATTCCCAGCTTGAAACCTGACATTGATATGATTTTTGTTCGAGAAAACACTGAAGACGTCTATCGAGGAATAGAATTTGAAATGGAAGACTCTGCTATTTGTATTCGTGTAATAACAAAAAAGAACAGTGAAAGAATAGCAAAGAAAGCTTTTGAAACAGCCAGAAGAAGAAATGGAAAAAAACGTGTTACAGCAATTCATAAGGCTAATGTAATGAAAAAGACCTGTGGGCTCTTCGCAAGAACTTGCAGAGAAGTAGCAACACAATATCC
>JARRMA010000046.1:0-6394 GCA_037386505.1 Candidatus Bathyarchaeota archaeon | reverse complement strand
AATGAAGCTGACATTCTTTGTGATCGAATAGGAATAATTGATCATGGAAAAATTGCTTCTCTTGATACGCCAACTAATCTGAAAAATAGTATTTCTGGATTAAATACAACAATACTTACCTTGGAAATTGCTAATTTAAATCCAGATCTAATTGCAACTATAAGAGATCTTAAGTGTGTTGAAACTGTTTCGCAAGAAAATACTAATCATCTGAAAATTCATGCACATGGGGAAGGTTCTTTTGACAATATAATAGATGCAATACGAGCTAAAAATGGTAATATAATTTCTATACAGAATATTCAACCTACATTGGAAGATGTCTTTTTGCATATTACTGGTCGTGCAATGCGTGATAAAGCAGATAAAAAGATTCCTTTACCCAATCATGGGCGTTTTAGAAGTCGAAGGAGGGTAAGGTGATTAGATTGGGTGCAAAAAATATGATTTCCCATAGTGTCAGAATTGCTTGGAAAGATTTAATGGAGTTGTTCAGAAATCGGATGGGTTTGGTTCTGCTTATACTTATGCCAATTTTTATGATGGCTATGGTAGGTTTCATTTATCCCTCTGAAACTTCCCTAAATAATATACCTGTTGCTTTGGCTAATGAGGATAACGGATTTCAAGGTTATAATTTAAGTTCAACATTCATTTTGACTTTTAATAGCATTAATGAAAATGCTAATCTGATCACATTAACTAACGCCTCAAATTTAGATGATATTAGAGAGATGATTCAAACTGGAGAAGCTGAAGGAGGTATAATCATCTCCAACAACTTTTCACAAAATATCATTAACGGACAACAAGGAACAATTACAATTGTAACTGATCAATCTAATCCTCAATTATCAGCAATGATCCAATCGGTATTGGGACAAGTTTTTGAACAAATGGGTACAGCCTTAGCTCAACAAAATATTGTAGGGCAATTAGGAATTGATCTTAATAGTGCATTAGCGATTGTAAAACCTTATAACATTCAAGTTGAGGGGTCAATTGATGGTGATTTTAGTTATTTTGATTTTATTGCTCCTGGAATAATGGCTATGACTGTTATGATGAGTGTTATGACTGGTTTACCTGCTGCTATTTCGCAAGAAAGAGAGGTTGGTACTTTAGATGGGATGATGGTTGCTCCAATTAATCGGCTTTCTGTTATTCTTGGAAAAACTCTTGCCCAGATGGCACGAGGAATACTTCAAGGAGTACTGATATTAGTATTATCTGTACTTCTGTTTGGTGTAACTATCCATGGAAATATTCTACTTGTTTTTGGTTTATTGTTACTAGGAGTTTTCAGTTTTGTTGGTTTAGGTGTAGTGTTAACTTCTTTCGCAAAAGATCAAGAAACAGCTGTAATGATAATGACAACAATAATGTTTCCAATGATGTTTCTTAGCGGAGTTTTCTTCCCTATAGAACAGATGCCCTGGTTTATGCAAGGTATTTCAAAATTTCTTCCACTTACCTACGTTGCTGATTCCCTAAGAAAAGTAATGGTACTTGGGGCAGACATACCTGCAATAAGTCCAGAACTACTAATACTGATAGTATTCGGAATCATTATGACTGCTATCGCAGTACCTTTATTCAAGAGAGCAATGACTAGATAAAAACAGGATCGATATATCTTGCCAACAATTGAAACAATAAACCTTTCAAAAAATTATGGTTCTTTTACTGCCGTTTCGAATTTGAATATTAAACTTGAAGGAGGAAAATGCGTTGGTTTCCTGGGACCTAATGGTGCGGGAAAAACTACAGTTCTTAAAATGTTTACAGATTTAATTCGACCTACTTCCGGTGAAGCATTAATAAATGGTATCAATGTGCACACCCAGAAAACAACAGCACTTGAATCAGTGGGAACTCTTATTGAAATGCCAGAAATATATCCAGCATTAACTCCTAGAGAGGCATTAACAATGATTGCTGAGATTAGAGGTGTTCCAAAAGCTGATCGAAAACAACAAATTGAATCTGTTGTATCTGAAGTTCGAATGAGCGAATGGATAGATAAACGGGTAGGTAAATTCTCCAAAGGAATGAAACAAAGAATTTGTGTAGCTTCTTCTATACTTAGTGATCCAACAGTAGTTCTTTTAGATGAACCTACAACTGGATTAGATCCTAGAGGAATGAGTGAAGTAAGAGAAATAATAAAATCTCTGAAAAACAAAAAGAGACTCATTTTTATGAGCAGTCATTTACTTAGTGAAGTCTCAGATGTCTGCGATGAAGTAGCCATAATAGATCATGGTAAATTGCTCATATATGACAAAATTTCAAATGTCACATCAATAGTTTCAGAAGGGGAAAACATCGTCAAGATAGGACTACTGAATTCTGTTGAAAAAGATTTACTAAGTAAGATATCAAAGAAGTTTCAATATATTAACAAAGTTGAAAAAATTGACCAAAATACATTCACTATTCAATTCTCTGGTACTTTAGAAACACAAGAAAAGCTTCTTATCGATTTAGTCAAAATGAACATTGGAATTATAAGCTATAAGCCAGCTTCTTCCGCTCTTGAAGGAGCATATATGAGATTAATAAAAGATACGTTGTGATTTAAATGATTGATACACCGACATTTTCTAAGAATAAAGTTCCCAACAGTCTTACACATATTGGAATTATAACAAAATATACGTTTCTTGATTATTTTAGGTCCAAAAGATTTTTCATATTATTACTTATTGCTTTGCTAATAAGTGGTTTACTAACAGTATTAGTTGGATATTATCGTCCTGAAAATTTCTTAAATTCTGGTTTAGACTTTTACTCTAGTTGGTGGGGAAACTCTGTAAATTTTGTCATTGTACTTTCAGGTATTTTCTTTGGAGGAGATGCAATAGTAGGAGAATTCCAAAATAAAACCGGATATTTTGGATTACCAAATCCAATTAGGCGTTCTTCAGTTTATATTGGAAAGCTCATAGCAGCTTTTTCTGCTTCCACAGCAATATTAGGTGTATTTACTGCAATAACAATTGGAAATGGATTATACTACTTTGGATTAAATGTGCCTATACAATTTCTTCAATCTGTTCTATTTGCTTGGTTTTATCTTTTAGCGGTTCTTGGGTTCACATTCTTGTTCAGTTCATTATTTAAAAGTAGTACAATTTCTACGATAGTTACAGCGATTCTATTTTTGTTTGCATTTTCACTAATTCAGACCTTGGTTACAAATCTTGTTGAAATTGAACCATGGTTCATCTTAACATATGGAGCCCAAATAGTAGGAAATATATTAAATGTACCTTATCCTGAACATAAAGCTGTCACAAATTTTGGTCCCCCTAGTAGTTCAGGTTTAGGTAGATTTACTTTAACAACTTTTAATGTTCAAATTCCCGAAGGTTTAGCAATTATAGGAATTTACTTTATAGTTACTGCTATTTTGGGTTTAATTATTTTTGAAAGAAAAGAATTCACAGGATGATTTAGAATTATAAAATTATTTGTAAAATTAATAATAAATTGCAAGATTAATAAGGTATAGCAAGATCAAAAATGGAAATTTAGTCCGTTTAAAAACGGATATTTATGCCCACCAAACTCGAACTGGTAATTTTTTATCCATATAAGCCACCTGTATATATGTTCAACATATATACACATATAAAATTTTCTTTAATTCTTTGTGTTTATATATAAAGTCCAAACTAATTTGGCTAGTTTTTAGGTAAAAAATTATTATTTTAGTAAAAATTCAGGAATTCTGAAATATGTTGTATTAGATAAGCAATTGCCCAAATTACCATTACTATATATGCAATCCAAAGCCAAGTTGTTATTGGTCCATGTGAATCTCTTATTACTCCTGCGAAGTCGTCAGAGTTTTCTTCAGTTTCTTCCACAGAGAAATCATTTGAACTTTTAACCATTATATACATCAGAATAGCTGCAGCAGCTACTATACCCAATGTTATATATCCATAGAGAAAATCAACTTGAACAATTTCACCTAGACTCATAATTATTCCGTTAATCGTTCTTCCTCATCCTCCTCTAACGGTTTATATTTTAAATGTTCATTATCTTTAAATTGCTTAGTTTTTATTCCCCATACTAAAAAACCAAGATAAATTAACATCATCAAAACAGCACTAGAAGTATATATTATTACATCAATATTCACTATCTTTTTTCCTCCTTAAAAGATCAATATTTTTAATAGTTCTTAATTTTAGAAGGTCAAATGATCGAGTTAATTGTCTGTATTTTATTTGCCAAATTATCGTTCCCATATAGGCAATTAAAGATTGAACTGTATTGATGTTAAGCATCGAATTTGTACTTGTGTTTTCTGAATTCTTCATAAGGTTTTTTGCAAAAGCGTCACTGTATAACGGTGCCCATTTATTATTATAATCGGTAGGTGTCGAAAATGATTGTATGTAGAATATTACTTGGTAAACTTCATTATCGGTTAAAACCCATTTCCATGGTGGCATATTAGTGGTTTCAACTCCTTCTTTAACTTTCCAAACATACCTCCCATAATTTGGAAAATCTGATCCTGATTCAGTAAAGTTTGCTGGTTCAGGAGTTATATAACCTCCTGGAGAATTAATTGAAGCAGGACCGTTAGCTTGTCCAGTTTCACCATGGCATTGTGCACAATATAAGTTGAACAACATTTTTCCATTATCGAATTCTTCAATTGTTCCAGTAATTGGAGGGTTATTAAGAACTGTATTAGCAAATACATCACCCTCCGCATCTGAAATATCTCCTGAAACAGTCCTAGTTGACCCTAAAACAAAACTCATTTCATATATTGCAACTAAACTAATTTCTGTTTCATTTAAAGAAAGGCTCCACGCAGGCATAGCAGTACCTGGCACTCCTTCACTTACTCTCCATATGTGATAAAAATCCCCTGGAAATGTTGAAATTCGTTCATTCAAATTTGCTGGTTGAGTAACAACATGTCTAGCATAAGGGCCTTCAGCATTTCCTGAACAACCATGACAAGGCAAACATCTTTGAGTGAAATTTGCTTTTCCAATATCAAATATAGTTGCCCATTCATCTCCCAAATCTGGATCTCCAGTATATGTTTCATCAGTAGCATTGTAATTCATTCTTACTTTCATCATTAATGGCCCAAAAAGATTAGATGCATTAACATATTCTACAGGAACATCTGGATGGTAAGCATCTCCGCCGGTTACCGAATCAGTCACTTGGAGATCCTCTCCACCCAAATTTTGGAGATATTCCATTAATGCATTTAATTCCTCATCTGTTAGGAATCCGAAATTAGGCATTATTGATCCCGGACTTACACTTCTTGGATCTTGATGGTGGAGAATATGCCAAACTGAGGGGCGCATTCCACCTATTTGGGCTAGATCAGGACCTGTTCTTTCTGTACCTACTGATTGAGGGCTATCAAATACAAAATCTCCTTGTTGCGAAGGATCTCCTATTCCCCAATCATAAAGTCTAACCTGCTGTGAATGACAATAGAAGCAACCTAAACTCATGTACAGGTTTCTACCCTGAGCTTCTATTGTTGTATATTCATGAGCTATATTGCTTGGAGGTACATTTAAAAGAAACATATATGGAGCAGCTACAACCATGCTCACCATCAAAAAGAAAACACTAAGTCCACCAGCAGCAATTGGAAATAGATTGTGTTGATGAACCCTTTCCTCAATCTTTTTAATATCTTTCTCTACTGCTTTTTCGATTTTTTCTAATTCTTCTTCTAATTTTTTCTCTAACCTGCTCATTCCTTTTTATTCTCCTTTATTTCCAAATCTTTTCGATGGACTATTGGTTTTGAAAGGAATGTTGCAATAATATTAATAGCAAATAGAAACGCAGAAACCACAACTATTCCTCCTCCAGCTGCTCTAACGATGAAATATGGTTCCAGAAATGGTAGCACTTGAGCTATGGTCATATGTGAATACCAACCTGAATTAGCAACCAATCCTGCTAACATCATTCCAGCCATAAACACTATAAAACCCATGAATGTTATCCACCAAGTTAGATCCATCAGTTTTTTGCTAAAAAGTCGTTTTCCTGTTATTCTTGGAACTAAATAAAACATTGCACCCATTATTGCAATTCCCATAGACGCATATAGGGAAAGATGAGAATGCATTACTGGCCATTGTGAAAAATGAAGATATAAATTCATATCTCTAAATGCTTGAAAGGTTCCTTGGATAGAAACAAATATATAATTTATAAAACCGAAAACTATGAATCTAAGTGGAACATTGCTAAAAATTGAGTGCCAAGCACCTCTTATAGTCATACCAATATTTGTTCCAAATGTCAACACTGAAAACATCATTAAACCACTTGTTGTTACAGCTATAGTTTTGAGCCATTCAGGTATAGGTGTCTGAAG
>JARRMA010000045.1:0-8042 GCA_037386505.1 Candidatus Bathyarchaeota archaeon | reverse complement strand
TCAAAAACTCTATTACTGAAAACAGTTCTGGTTCGATCTGAAGCTTTGGGATCTAAGAATATCCAAAGTAATTGTTCATCATATGCTTTGGAAGTTAATTCTGAAGTTCCAGCAGCTTCAACTTGCCCCCAAGCCTTTTCCACAATTTTTCGATAATAATCCACTGTGTCACTTCTACAATAACCCTTTAACTTTTCTTCAACTGTGGATTGAATGAATGTTATAGCTGAAGCAAGCTTCTTCTCATCAAGAGATCCATCATTATTAATGGCGTTAAGAAAATCAATTTCGTAATATCTTAAGGGATTTTCTGTTGTTCCAGTCTTATTTAAGAAAGGTTCAAGAATTTTAAATGTTAGAGAAGGTGAAGTTTTCTCAACCCATACTGCCCTCTTTTTGAGTACACTAAATAGAATTTCAGTGACAATTTGAGGTGGTTTTAAATCTAAAAGATAAGAAGCTTCTACAGCAGTTAATCCTCTTACTATGCCGAGGCATTCAATACCTATTGTAGGTTTTTTGTAAGGTTGTTTACGAAAAGCTAGAAAAAGAATTACAATACCGATGAAACCAATAATCAATAACGGCCATAAATTTTCAAAGAAACTAGATAAACCATTAGACTCCTGAGAAAAAGATGTCCATCCTTCTTGCTTTGGATAAGAAACTCCAACTGAAAATTGTTCACCGGGTAACAGATTTTGTTTTTCCCAATAAACGGCTAATCTATCATCTTCAGATTGTAAATTGCTCCAAAGAATTTCTCCTGTTTTTATTTCATCCTCCGAGACTCCAGGAGGAACAACAATAAGTACCCTAGCATCTAAGATATTTGCTTCTGAAAACCAAGATAAAATAAACTGCATTCCATCGTTTCCTTGATTTGTTTCATCCACATAAATCATATGAGCAACATTTGTTAGCAAAGTAAACCAAATGGTTTGACCAGCTTGCAAAGGAGAATCAAAATTAACCCTAACTTTATAGTCACTTCCAGAGCTGATATCCTGTGTATTTAGAATGTTTCCATACTGATCGACAGCAGAACCGATTGTAAAATCACCTTTAGGTTGACCAATACTCAACCAATTTATTTCCTGACCAGAATCAAGAGTTAAACTTACGTTATAAAAAAGATCAATTGATCCGTCCTGATTAATCCATATTTTAGCCCATTCTTGACCGAAATAATATTGCCTTTGAGCAAACACTCCTGGAATAAATGAGAAACTAATTAAAACGACAAGTAACAAAACCAAAACAGGAGACTTTTTTACCATTTTGGCTCCTCAGTTACTTCAAAAGTGTGCCCACAATAATCACAAGTAACATATGGGACTCCAGAAACAATCCTTATCTTATCTGTATTTATGGAAGCAGAACAATTTGGACATTTTAAAGATACAGCTTTCATCTGACCAGAAAATTCCAATTTTTGAATAGTTACTTTGGGTTTTCTTGTAATGTAATAGATTATTCCAAAACCAACTGCAAAGAATAACCCGGAAACAATTAATCTGGAAGCATTATAAGCTGAAGCAAAAGCGAAAATAATTCCTAGAAAGAAAAGAACAGCTACTACAATCGAGCCTAAAATCATCTTTAATTTCATAGATACATCTGACTCGTATTTGATATAAAAAATATGCTGTAATTAGTTCAAAATTGACAAAAAACCAAGAATAACCTGCTTTAGGATCAATCCATCTACTTTTGATCTAATTCATTTGCTATTTCGTTAAGTTTTTCAGTTGCCTGTTTGATCACTTCTTTAGCTTGTGTAACAGCTTCTTCTGTATATTTCTCGCGTAAATTATCCATAAGTTTCCAGGATGCTTTCATGAAATTTTTGCCTTCCTCCAGAAGTTCACTCGCTTTTTCAGGGTAGGAATTGAACCAATGGGACATAAAGAAAGGAGGTCTAAAACCTCCAAATCTTTTACGAATCTCATCCCTTCTCTTAATGTGATCTTGGAGAAACTCTTTTCCTTCGTTAGTTAAAATGTAACGTTTCATTCCAGGTTCTTGATCAAGTGCTATTTTGGTATAACCTTTGTCTTGAAGCCATGCTAATAATGGATAAATTGATCCTGGACTAGGTTTCCATTGTCCGTCTGTTTCTTTTTCTATTTCACTCATAATTTCTGATCCAGACAAAGATTTTTCATTTAGCAATTTTAGCACCTTATATTTTAAGAAACCTTTTGGAACAGCTGCCATATGTCTCATCCAATGGTTAAAATGATGTTTATGCAGTCTTTTCACCTCCATGTATAAATCGATATTGATATCATATTTGATAAATATATTGATATCAATGTTGATATATAAGTTTATCTATTTCTTTATAACGATTTGGATAGATTTAATAAAACTCTTTTATGTAATGAACGTCATTAATTTTAGCTCTAAAAAAATCAAGGGATTTCTATGATATTCAAAGAAGACAGTGATTTAATTAAAGAACAATGCAGCGATGATTGTTTTCTTTATCCAATGTATGATAGAAATTGTATTTCAAATATACCTGGAACAATACTAAAATTATTTGATATTAAAACAGAAAGAAAGCTTCCATTTGATCTCTCTTTAAAAACTCGTGATGTAAACAAAGTTGTTCTTTTTGTTTTGGATGGATTCGGCTATAATCAGTTTTTACAGTATTACAAGAAAACTCAGTTTTTAGTTAATCTTGTTAAAAACGGTGATGTATATCCATTAACTAGTGTGTTTCCTTCCCAGACTACTAATGCATTAACCACCTTAAATACTGGATTAACTCCTCAGGAGCATGGACTTTTTGAGTATTATCTTTACTTTAAAGAAGTTGATAGAATAATTAGCACCTTAAGTTTTGATCCATTAGGATCCAAACGGCGAAATGAACTTGTAGATAAGGGCTTTGATCCTAGTGTTTTGTTTAATGGAAATACTATCCAGAAAAAATTAAGAAAATCAGGTGTAAGAACTTTTGTTCATATTTATTCCGGGTACGCTTATAGTAACTATTGTAGATTACTTTTTGATGAGAACAATATTGTACCTAGTTTGAAGTCGTCAGATTTAATTGTCAATTTAAGGAAGACTTTGGAAAAAGAGAGCGGTCCTGCTTACTTTTTTGTGCATTTAAGTAATTTGGATACAATATCTCATGAATATGGACCTCAAAGTTATGAATTTTCTGCAGAATTATCGGTGATATCTTATTTGTTACAAAAAGAGTTGGTGTCAAAAATTGATAAGAGAACTGCAGAAGAGACAATGATTTTATTCACATCAGATCACGGTGAAGTGGACATAAATCCACAAAGTACAACCTATCTTAATGAATTTCCGGATATTGTTAAAAATCTTAGAAAGGGAAAAAACAGAAAAAGAATTTTTCCTACTGGAAGTGCTCGAGATGTTTTTCTTCATTTAGATGAAGAACGACTAACAGATACATTGAGCCTACTTAACCAAAAAATTGGGACTAAAGCTAGGATTTTTGAAACAAAAGAAGCAATAGAGATTGGATTATTTGGTCTAGGAGATGCGACTAAGGGATTCCTTGAAAGGGTTGGGAATTGTTTGATTCTTCCTTATAGAAAAGACACTGTTTGGTATGAACATTTCAAAGGCAGACGTCTCAATCTTCTAGGCCATCATGGAGGACTAAATGATGAAGAAATGCTTGTTCCTTTAGCAATAACCAAACTTAGCAACCTAAAATAGTGAGAAATATCTTCTAATAAGATAAGAATAAAGCATGGACGAACAATGATTTATAAGAAGTTTTAAAGAGCGATTTGATTATGACGATGGAAATTATGCTTGATTTTGTAATTCGTATTGGTTTAGTGGTAGCTTCAGGTTTTATTTTTAGTATAATATTTCTAACTTATTTACGAATGAAAAATCGAAAAATGTTACTAATGTCTATTGGTTTCGGAATCTTCTTTGTTAATGCTTTGATTCATATTCCAGAATTATTTTTTGAAGAATATAAAATAATGTTAACTAAGAACATGTATCTTCTAATCTATTTAGTTGGCTCAATTTTTATCGCTACGGGCATACTAAAGGATTAAAGCTTAATGTTTAAACAAGAAATTCTAGAAAATGAACGACGAGGTGAAATTTATGATTTCATTAAGAAAAATCCTGGTCTTCATCTCAGAGAATTGCAGCGGCGTCTGAATTTACCTCTAACATCTTTGGAATATCATATTGATTATATGGTTAGAAAAAATGTTTTGTTAAAAGAAAGTAGTAAACATTACTCGAGATACTATGTCAGACATCTAGATGAAGAAGATAAAAGAATTTTAAAATCATTAAGGCAAAAAAGATTAAGAGAAATTGTAATTCTTCTATTAAAAAAAGAGAAAGTTAAATATTCTTTCTTACTCGAATCGCTTGATATCCCACCATCTACTCTTTCTTTTTATCTAAAATATTTGACAAAAAATAAGATAGTCAGTAAAAATAAAATTGGTTATGAAAATATTTATTCTATTAACGAAAGAGAACGAGTTGCTAAAGTTCTTATGACTTATAAAAGTAGCTTCATAGATAAACTGGTTGATAAGACTCTAAATACTTGGTTAGAAACTCAATTTCTAAAGAACCCAAAAGAATAAAAAAGAAAAAAATTCTATTTATTTCAAAGTTTGTACTAATCCATTCTAATTATTGTCCGACGGGATATTTATTCTATTTTTTTAGAATCTTTTTATGGGAATAAATTATGAAAAATTATTTTAAACTAATATCTGTTACTTCGCGTCCTACCCTGAAAAAGTTGGAGATGTTACTGTGACGGGAATTCAAGCTTTTGATGTGCTTGTTCAGGATTTCCTTGTAAATCAAATGTGGTAAAAAATATAACTAAATAAACCTCCCCGCATTTTTTATTATTTAATACCTTTGAGGTCTAAGCGTTGAAAAATAATCATATTCAAAGTTTTTTTAGATTTCCTAATATGAATATTTTAATAAAATGTTTTGTAACTGGTGTAATTTTCATTTTCTTTTTTTCTTCAATTGTAGCAATATTCGCTACTAACTCAACTGGTCCTCCTACACTTGAAAGTGTTGAAATAACAGAATATGAAGGTCAAGATCTTTCATCTATACATAATTTTAGGGAAAATTCGATTAGTGGACCGCAACATATTAACATCGAAAATTATAGTTTGACCGTTAATGGTCTAGTAAATAATGATCTGATATTGACTTATGATGAGGTTGTTAATAATTATCCAAATTACAAAAAAGTAGTCACTCTAAATTGTGTAGAAGGATGGAGTGCGAAGATTCTTTGGGAAGGAATAATGTTAAAAGACCTTCTAGCCGATGCTGTGGTTAATCCAGAAGCTACAACAATAATTTTTTATGCCTATGATGGTTATTCCACATCTTTTCCATTAGATTACATCATTGACAACAATATTTTGATGGCTTATAAAATGAATAACATTACAATTATTCCAGAAAGAGGTTTTCCTTTTGTTCTTGTAGCAGAAAGTAAATGGGGGTACAAGTGGATAAAATGGATAACAACCATTAACTTATCATCAAATCAAGAATACAGGGGATTCTGGGAAAGCTATGGTTACTCAAATGACGGAGATCTAAGTGAAAGCTATTTTGAAAACAATTTTGATCCAGGAATTCCAGAGTTTCCATCATGGACTCCATTGATAATAATAACGTTAATTGTTCTTGTAGCAATAATAGTATACAGACAAAAAATAATCAAAAAACAAAAAAATAAATAAAATCTTAGTAATATTTTTGAAAAAAATGGGGTTTGCTGAGGCTTCTAGAGGTATATTAGGAATGAAAAAAATGAAGAGCAAGCAATCTACTTTCCATCACTTTCATTATTATCGAATTGAACCTTTTCAGCCCCCATTTCATTTCTATTTTATTATCGAGTCAATAATCTTCTAGGCATGAAAATAATTGATAAAAGCTATTCATAGAGAAAATTGTTTAAGTCTTTTCCCTCTTTTCAGTCCCCCCGTGTTCTCCAGATATCTTGCTTAAGGCAATTTGACTCAATTTAATTATTACAAATTTTTAGTTAAAAGTTTTTCGAGGCAATTAAATCTCGAAAATGAATTAATTAAATTGTTTAAAGAAAATGATTTTTTCCAATAACTTCTGTCCGATTTTAAAAAAAGAAAAATAGAATTTTTTTATCTGCCTTAGTTGCTAGAAAATATTTGTTTTAAATTCTGTTTGTATTCTTTGAATGCGTTTTGACCCTTTTTTGTAAGTTTTAATGCTGTATGCGGTTTTCTATCTATGAATTCTTTTACAATTTCAACATATCCTGCTTCTTCGAGTTTACTTAAATGGGAAGAAAGGTTACCTGGGGTCATTTTAAGTTGGTTTTGAAGAAATAGAAAGTCTGCGCTTTCTATAACATATAGTTGAGTCATTATCATTAGTCTTGATCAATCCAATTGCAAATAGTACATATTCAAAAGGGAAAGTTATGAAATATAATAGCCCGAATAGTATTAGCGCGAGTACTCCATATCCATATAATCGTTTAAGGCCAATAGTGTAACCAAATAAGCTTGATATAATAAAAGTCCCTAATCCGATAAAGAGTACTCCATTTTGAATTATTATGTTTCTTAATTCTAATGCCCAAGTTTGGGTTGACACAAAAGCAAATAAGAAAAATGTGAATACTCCTGCAACTAATGTTCCAATAAATACTGCTGTTACTTTGTTTGCGCCTGATGCTTTGAATTTAACATATCCTATTCTGGGTACCGTAATTCGTTTTTTCAATGCTATCCAGATAGGAACCAATAATGCTGGAAACATTGCCGGAATTACAAACCATGTGCTTAAATCTAGTATATTATTGACCAGAATTGCTGTGGCAAATAATAGAATATAAGTGCCTATGAATATGTCGATTAGACCATCTTGGTGGTAGGAAATGTATGTTCTTTTTTCAACGTCTTTTAGATTTGGTTCATTCATTGCTAAATCACCAATTAATTATAAACTACTTACTAGTATAAAAAACTTTGTATTGCAAAGTAATTTATGTTAAAAAAATGATTTCCACCTCCTAATAATTTCTATTAAAATTGAACATTTGTAGTTGTGTATAACGTGAATACAGATCTGAATTTTAAATGAGTAATTTTCTTAAGGAACAAACTTGTACGTTGGATTAATGCAAGCTTCAGATAATTTCAGTGCGAAAAAAAAGGTGTAGCAAGTTTCTAAACGTGATTGAAATTAGATTTTACAGATTATTAAAGTTATTTTATATTCCTATTTAGCAGGCGTATAGTAGAACATCAAAATTGTATTATCATAATTACTACTGATTGTCTGTTCATTGATATGGAATATTGAAGATAGAATCTATTATTTGTTTATTGACTTTAAGAATATCAAACTTAGAATCTGTATTTTGGATTAACAAAACATTACTTCAGCAAAGATACTAAATCTATGTATTAGATAGGTGTTTCTTTGCATTGTCAGAGTCTTTAATAGAGGTTTCAAGACTAACAAAAAATTTTGGTTCAGTTCGTGCTTTAACGGGATTAACTTTTAATGTATTACCTGGAGAAATCTATGGATTATTAGGTCCAAATGGATCTGGCAAAACAACAACAATCAAATCTATTATGGGATTGATTGAACCAAACTCTGGATCTATAATGGTTGACAATTTTAATCCTATAAGAAATTCTATAGAAGTTAAATCAAAAATAGGTTATGTAGCAGAAAAACCAATTTTATACGATTCCCTTTCTCCTCGTGACTTTCTTGAATTTGTTGCTTCTGTAAGAAAAATTGACCAAAATTCAATCAACAATATAATAAATCAATTAGCAGATGTCTTTGATGTTGGAAAATATTTTGACTCACCTA
The DNA here is from genome assembly GCA_037386505.1 of Candidatus Bathyarchaeota archaeon. Classification (GTDB taxonomy): domain Archaea; phylum Thermoproteota; class Bathyarchaeia; order Bathyarchaeales; family Bathyarchaeaceae; genus Bathyarchaeum. The sequence goes on along the minus strand of JARRMA010000045.1, from coordinate 143 downwards.
TAGCGACTTTATCAACAGGAATGAAACAGAAAATAGCAATAATTGCCTCCCTTATACATCAACCTAAAATTCTATTATTAGATGAACCTCTTAGTGGTTTGGATGCAAAAACAAATCGAATTATGAAGGATTTGTTATTTTTA
>JARRMA010000044.1:1213-7687 GCA_037386505.1 Candidatus Bathyarchaeota archaeon | reverse complement strand
GGTTTACCATATAAGAAGATAAAAGAAAAAATACAAAAAATAGAACCAGAAATTGTTGGTATAGGAAATCCATTCACTAGTCAGGTAGATCATGCAATTAAAGTTGCAGACATTGTTAAAGAAATCGATCCTAGCATTTTAACAGTCGTTGGAGGTCCACATGTTACAGTTGTTCCAATTGATTTTTTAAAAGAGGCAAAAAATGTAGACGTTGTCGTAATTGGCGAAGGCGAATACACTATGCTTGATATCATCAAATTCTTTGAAGGAAATAAGAAATTGAAAGATATACAAGGAATCGCTTTTCGAAAGGGTAACAAATTAGTATTAAATTCTACGAGACCGTTTAATACAAATTTAGATCAATTACCCTATCCAGCTTACAATTTATTGGATATGGAAAAGTATCTTAACCCAAAAAAGATTGAATATCGCAGTTTTCAAAATAGAGCAGTGTCGATGATAACTAGTAGGGGTTGTCCCTTCAATTGTAGTTTCTGTTCCGTTCATTTGCATATGGGGAAAGCCTTCAGAGCTCATTCAGTAGACTACGTTGTAAATCATATAGAATATTTAGTTAACAAATACCGAGTTAAGACAATATATTTTGAAGATGACAATCTTACATTTGACATCAAAAGATTTGAAGCAATATGTGATAAAATAATTGCCAAAGACATCAAATTTCAATGGGAAACACCAAATGGGGTAAGAGCAGATTACTTAACTTTAGAACTTTTAAAGAAAATGAAAAAAACTGGATGCCAAAGTGTCTTTGTGGGTATCGAGTCAGGAGACCAACAAGTCTTAGATAACATTATCGGCAAAAATTTGAGACTAAAGAATGTAATCAAATTTGCAAAAATGACCAAAAAAATTGGATTAAGAACTGGAGCATTCTACATTATTGGATTTCCTGGAGAAACAAAAGAAACAATGACAAAAACAGTTGAATTCGCACTTATGTTAAAAAGAAAATATGATGTCGGTATGCACTTACTTTTTGCAACACCATCATACGGTACAAGGTTATATGAAAAATGCAAACAAAATGGATACATAAGAGATAACTTGACTCCTAGAGCTTTTGCTGAAGTGAGACAAAATTGGGGGTTACCATTAATAGAAACAGAAAACTTTACAGCTAAAGAAGTTCAAGAAATTGCAGCAAAAGCAATGAAAGCATATCAAAAACTACTAATAATCAATTACATCAAGAATCCCTTAAAAACTTTAAAAACGGCAATGAATCAACCAAATCTTATTGGAAAATTCATCAAGAATTTATGATTCGCATAACTTTAACATTGAAGAAAACTATAAGAATAATTAAAAAACTAAAATCTTTTTGCGTTGATTGAACTTTTGCTCAAACAAATAATGATTTAAGAAACCTTTAATTCAGAATAGAGAATAAAAACCAACTATATATCATATAATTGGGAAAAATTCGCTTATTAAATAGGATCAAATAGCAGTTTTCCTCAGATGGATTAACTCTGGAAGTAAAGAAATGAGAACTCAAAATCGCACCTATAAAATATTGATTGTTATTCTGACCGGAATAATCATTTCTTCAAATGTAACAGCATTATCTAATTTATCAAGTAATACAGTAAATGCCTCGTTTACACCAATAGTTAATTCAACTGATGACTATGGGGATTTACTTCAGTATGAATGGCCACAGATTCATGGTGACCCAGGATTTACTCGGTTCTCTTTGGGACCAGCTCCTGAATCGCCAGATATTCTTTGGAAAACAACTGTGAAGAATATACAAAGTTATCTCACAGCTTTCAATGGTAAGGTGCTCGTAACAACACCGACAAATATTATTGCTTTAGAAAAAGACACAGGAGAAGTAATCTGGAATACAACACTTCCAAATATTCAGAGGTGGCCAGCAATATTCAAAATCGATGAAACACATCTAGTTATTGCGAACTATTGTCTGGAAATTAGTACAGGAGAAATTTTATGGGCAAGCAATGAATTTAATGCAAAAGTATCCTATTGGGCAGAGAGCGTTTATAGCCCAGAAAATAAAATGTTCTATGTTCAGGGTGATTCTGTAGTTGAAGCATGGAATTTTTCTAATCCTTCAGAACCACCTAGAATAGAATGGGAAACATATGTTTCAGGCAGCATATCAAGTGGAACTGGAATTCAATATGGCGAAGGAAGAATTTTTCCGGGTTCATTTGAACCACATCAGGTTGCACTTAACGCATCTACAGGTGAAGTTTTGTGGGATACTGAAACAACTGGAGCAATGAGTTTTTCTGGTTCATATTATCAAGGAAAATTACTCAAAGCTGGTGAACAAGATAACGTATTTTATTGTTTCGATGCAGAAACAGGTGAAATATTATGGAAATATAATCCAGGAACACAACTCGGATATTGGGTTAGCGGCAGTGCAGCTGCATATGATATGGTTTATGAACTTAATAAAGATGGAAATCTTTATGCTTTGGATGTTAACAGTGGACAATTAGTTTGGAAATATGAGGGACCAGGGTATCTATTTTGGCCTGGATGGCCAGTTGTAGCCGATGGAAAAATATACGCTACAACAGGTCAAAGAGTTTCGTATGATCCTTACACTTTAGAATATAGCCAATCAGAGTTCGTTTGTCTTGATGCCTTCACAGGTGATCTTGTTTGGGAATTACCTATAGAAACTCATTCTCCGAGAGATTCGATTGCTATCGCATATGGAAATTTGTACGTCATCCCAGGATTCATCAAAGAGATGACAATGGATGAATATGCCACTTTTGATGAAATTTGGGCCATTGGTACAGATTCGTGGCCATTATGGCGAAATAATCCTCAGAATAATGGAGATGGAAAAGCCGGACCTAATGAGCTAAATCTAAGATGGAAGTTTACAACAAAAGGTGGAGTCGTTTCCACTCCAATAGCAGTAAAAGGAAGAATCTATGTTGGTTCTCAAGACAAAAATATCTACTGTCTAGATGCGTCAGACGGCAGAAAAATATGGAGTTTTATGACCGAAGGTCGAATAAAATCGTCACTAGCTGTTGTTAATGATAAAGTATACCTTGGACCAGATGACGGTACAGTTTATTGTCTAGATGCCTTTAGCGGTAGCTTAATTTGGAAAACTCAGGCTGGAGGATATGTCGAAGCCCATTTCAAAGCCGTAACTGGAATACGTTCATCTCCTATATTTTTTGATGATAAGGTATATGTTGGATCTCTTGACACTAATCTATATTGTCTTGACGCTAATTCCGGTGACATTGAATGGAAATTCAAAACATTAGGATATATCACGTCTACTCCAGCAGTTTCTGAAGGAAATGTTTATGTCACTTCTCAAGAACCAAGTTCAGGTGCTCTCTATAAGATTGACGCAAATAATGGTTCACTTATTTGGAAACGAGAAATTGAATATGAAATGGTAGCTGATAGAGGAACAGACTTACACGTTTCTCCTACAGTTGCAGATGGTATGGTATTTGTAGCTGCAAACAAGGATTACTATTATGGAATAAATGCAACAAATGGCGAAATCGTATGGACGTACCTTACCAGTAGAGGTTCAGAAGGAATAGGAGGTTATTTAATCGGTTCTATGGCTTACAATAATAAACAACTCTACATTGTAGACATGTTTTTCATAACAGCGCTAAACACAAGTAGTGGAGAAGCTATTTGGAAAAGTTGGTTAGGAACCGAACTTTACACTACTCCTGCGTACGCTGATGGAAAAATTTACGTAACTACAGATAGGCGTTTTGTCTATACTCTTAATGCAACAAATGGAAATAGATTATCATTTTTTGAGACAAATTCTAACAGCTGGTCATCACCATCAGTCTATGAGGGAAGACTATATTTTGGAAATAATGACAACAATGTTTACTGCCTTGGCAATTATCCGATTACAAAAGGCCAGATTTTAGTTGAATTAGATAAAAATACAGTAGAAAATGGAGAGTTAGTTACTGGTTGTGGTCAACTAGAACCAGGTATTTCTTATGCAACAGTAAATATTTTTTTCCAAAAATCTGATGGAACTATTGACTTTACTCAAGTTACTTCACAAAAAAATGGTGCTTTCAGTTTTAGTATCACACCTGATAAAATAGGGGACTGTACAATCTCAATCTTTTGCTCAGGTTCAGCATTTATCTTAGAAGGAGAAGAAATATCGCTAAAAGTAATTGAAAAGCAACAAGAAGATAATTCACCGGACCAACCACAGAATGGAGACAATGAACCAGCTGATGAAACTCAGTTAGACATACCAACAGAATACATAATCCTATTAATCGTTATTATCATCATTTTAGTAATTACTATAATTGCATATCGAATTATAAAGAAAAATAATAGAAGTTCACCAGTACCAATCAGCAGTGATTAACTATCTTTAGTTACTTCAGAATAAACATTTAACATATTCTTTGCAGAAATTTCCCAAGAAAAATTTTTGCTGACAAATTCTCGACCTGAGCGTCCCATTTTTCTCTGTAAAACTTTGTCCGAAAGAAGAAACAAAATTGCTTTTGATAATTCATTTTTGTTTGGTTTCACCAATAATCCAGTTTCGTGGTTTTTTACAACTTCCTTAATTGCAGTAACATTAAATGCAACTACAGGTTTCGCAGTTGCTTGAGCTTCTAACATTGAAATACCTTGACCTTCCTGAATCGACGAAGAAACAAAGATATTAGCAGAATTATACAAACTATGGAGCAAAGCTTCAGAAACTTCACCTAAAAAAACAAAATTTTCAAAAACATCCAACTCTTTCGAATATGAAATCAAATGATTTCGAAGAGGACCATCTCCAACCACAACAAATTTTGTCTTCTTATTCTCTTTTACTACATTTTTTGCTGCCTCAATCAAAAAGTGAAAACCCTTTCGGGGTATAAGATTACCTACAGAAAGCACAATATCTTCATAATTATTGCCAATAATATCTCTAATTCTATTATCATCTTCATTTGGTTTGAATTTTTGAAGATTCACACCATTTGGAACCACTCTTATTTTTGATCGATCAATTCCGTATAATTGAACTATTTTTTGTGCTGAATAACGACTAACAGTGATTATTATTTTCGCTTTTTGAGCAGTTTCCTTTTCAATTTTTGCAAGATACCACATAAAAAGATTGGATAATTTCATTCTAATTGTTGGAGAAACACTTTTTGTTGCTTGAAAATATTCATCTGCCAAAACACCATGAATAGTATGAATAAATGGTTTTCTAATTTTCTTCTTTTCTAGAGTTTTAAGAAGCTTATAACCACTAACAGTATGAGCTTCATAGATATCTGTTTTTATAACTTTAACCAATTCGGAGATAGATCGATTAAAAAACCAATTGTCAATTGGATAAAGTATATCGGTAGAGAAACAAGGAATGAAAGTAATACCATCTATAACTGATGGTTTATTGAACCCTTTTTTTGATCCACTGTAAATTGTCGTGTTCACATCTTTTCTTAAAAGTTTAGCATTTTCGACTATACGTCGTTCAACCCCTCCAAAGTAAATGTGAGGTGGTTGAGTGTTGAAGACGGCTACATTCAGTTTTCTATTCATATATGAACCTCTAAGCTAGAACGCATATTCTTTAAAATAATGAATAATATCTTTTGAAATAATCTTAACAATCTCGAGCTATTCAAATTTAAGGTTTATTAGAAACCTCTACAGGGCAATATGAGATAATAATAGCAGGGAAAACGATGCAGATCAGCTTGATTCATATGCAAATTAGTGAATCTTCAGAAAAGAATTTGGAAACAGCTGAAAAAATGTTATATCGGGCAGCAGATTTAGGTTCGAAATTTATTAGTCTTCCAGAATATTTTGTGTTTCCATCTAATGTTGAAGAGAATAATCAAATTGAAGACATAGTTGAAAAAACTCATGATAATGCAATTGAGCTTTTGACTAGAGTTTCAAATGAAATTAACGCTTACATTGTAGGTGGAACTATCTTTGAAAAATTTAGAGGAAAAATTTATAATACATCCATTTTTCTTAAGAACGGGAAAATTCTTGGAAAATTTAGGAAAATGCACCTAACTGAATGGGAAAAAAGGGTTGGATTGAGTGTTGGAAGCACCTTAAAAGTTTTTGAAACAGAATACTGCAGAATAGGAATTCTAATTTGCGCCGACGTTTTTTATCCAAGAACTGTCAAAAGATTAGCTTCTTTGGGAGCTGAAGTTATTTTCTTGCCTGTTTCGGCTTCTAAAACTCATCCCTATGTTAAAGGTCATCCTCTTACGCAAAAAAGAGCAGAAGATAACGGAGTTTTTATTTTAAAAAATGGAAACACCCGATCAAATTCGAGAGGAGGTAATAGTGCAATAATATCTCCATGGGGAATTTTAAACCAGGCAAAAGATGAAATAAATACAAGAATTATTTCAGCAGAATTGGAGATAAATAAATTAAGAAAATACCGACAAAATG
>JARRMA010000044.1:0-1201 GCA_037386505.1 Candidatus Bathyarchaeota archaeon | reverse complement strand
AATTCTCAATTATTTTGATCATATTTTTGAATCCGAATTTTTCTAGCCAATTTCTGTAGTTGCTATCATTTACTGCAGTTTTACATATTTCTTTGGCTCGTTCTGAATCATGTACAAGAAGAAGAACAGCTTCTACATCATGACTTGAGACGTAAGCAACAGTTCTAAGAAGAGCTTTTGTATCAATATCTCGCGAAATTTCTGCACTTAATTCAATAAAAATTGGTTTTTTAAGCATCTTCTTAAAGTCTCTCGTTAAAGTATCTACCCAATACATTGTCACATAATTATGGGCAGAAAGAGGAACATGAAAAAAATCTACATAATCTGCAAGCGCATTAAAGTCTAAGCCAAATCTTTCTTTTGCTAATATTGGATCTGGCCATATTTCAATGCCAAAGGGCTGTTTGACTAATTTTTTTGCTTGTCTAATAAAATCTGTAACTGTCCATGCTCTCCAATCTAACCAATCTAACCCGCTTTCTCTATGTTTTTTTGAGCATCTATCGCAAGTACAGAATCCCTCCTCAGGAAAATGATAAAGATTCAAAATAATTCCTTTTACTTCTTCTTTTGCAGTACTTTCTATAAAATTTAGAACTTGTGTTCGGTATTCTTCATTTGTGGGGCACACAAAGTCCCATGGCAAGGAAAAGGTTTTGTTTGTTCTAGTTGCTGGTCCGTTTGGTGAGAGGGCTACTAACTCGGGTTTTTGTCGTATAGCTTTTGCATCAACAAAGCACGTGATATCATTGTACATGTCTTTTGCGGGTTTTCCCACTAAACCATCAACACGTTTTGAGTAATATACAGAAATGTCGAAACCTTCAACTATTATAGGTTCATAGATTACCGTTCCAATCTTCAAAGCAATTGACCTCGGTGAAAATTATCTTTAACTTCAAAACTAATATTAATAATTGATATAAACTATTTCGGTTATTAAAATGGTAAATTTTAAACTAAAATCCAAACAATAAAATTTTGAATCAACTCAACTAGAAGTAATGTTGATATTATTTCTAGAACAATCATTTTAAGTTCAATCTCAACAATTTTTTTGGTGACTAAAATGGATGAAAACGACATTGAAGAAAAAGATCAACGTAAAAGAATCACTTCGTTAGATAAGATATTTGATGAATTGATCTCTGATGCTTCAGATCTCGTCAAAGATCTTTATTGGGGAGTGAAAAATTAT
>JARRMA010000043.1:0-6512 GCA_037386505.1 Candidatus Bathyarchaeota archaeon | reverse complement strand
TCCTTACCCCTTTCTTTTTTTAGAATCTTCGGATTAACCTTTTATTCATCCTATTTATGATATTCGAAGTAAATTAGTAAATCCATGGTTGAGTTCTCAATGTTAGATCCTACGTCTTTGGTATTGACACTAACATTTGGCGTGGCAATTGGATGCATATATGTCTTGCTAGCCACCGGGTTAAACTTGATTTTTGGAGTAATGAAACTTGTCAATTTCGCCCACGGAGAATTCATAATGATAGGTGCCTACATAGGTTATACCACTATAACTGCATTAGGTATTGACGCCTACACCTCACTTTTAATCACAATACCCGCAGTAGCGTTAATTGGAATCGTGGTTGAAAGATTAGTCTTCCGCAGAATTCAAGGCACAGAAAAACTTAATGAAATCCTAGCCAGCCTTGGATTAATTTTAATCTTTAACAATGTTGCCGTCTTAATATGGGGTGACAAAACGAAGCAGCGTCTTTTTAGTCCGTTTGAAGACATTAGCTTGAGATTAGGTGAAGCATCAGTAAGAGCTGATTGGATAATAGCCATCATCTTCGTAATCGCAGTACTCATTGCATTAATATTTTTAATTAAGAAAACTAAGATTGGCATGGCTATGCGAGCAACCAGCCAAAAAAGTCAAGCCGCTATGTTGATGGGCATAAATATTGAACGCATTTACATCTTAACTTTTGCTGTAGGGGCAGCATTAGCTGGAGCCGCGGGTGTATTATACGGCATCATTTTTCCATTCAACCCATACATCGGTGCATTTCCAACTATCAAATCTTTCGCCATCATAATATTAGGTGGTTTGGGTAGCATACCTGGAGCCATAATTGGGGGATTGCTATATGGTATTGCCGAACAAGTTGCTGTAGTAACTCTAGGAAGTATTTGGAGAAACGCAGTTGCGTTTTCAATTCTAATAATTGTTCTTGTGCTAAGACCAGAAGGGCTTTTCGGAAAAAAGGGTGAGTAAATGTTCCCAAAAGACAAAATCTTTAATCTGTTTCAATCCACTAAGAGCCGCATTCTAATCATAGCCCTCGTAGTTTCCGCTATACTTCCTTTTGTCATAGGAAATTCTTTTTTAACTCATGTTTTAACTCTCATTATTATTTCTTCAATTTATGCTTCAAGTTGGAACTTGTTGGCTACTTCGGGTCAAGGCTCCCTTGGGCATGCAGCATTTCTAGGCATCGGTGGATTCACTTCAGCATTACTTGCAATAGAACCCCTAGGTATACCCCCTATAATTGGCATTTTCGTAGGAGGTTTTCTCTCAGCAGGCATCGGTTTTCTAATTGGTCTAACTTGCGTGAGACTAAAAGCATGGTTCTTAGCTATGGTCACCTTTGGGTTCTCAGTCATCGCTGAGACATTAGTTAGTTACTTCGATGATATTACTCATGGCATATTAGGCTTCGCACCCCCAATTCTAGTACCCGCCGGATTACCTTTCTATTATCTTGCCTTGATCTTTGCTGCTGTGTCCATATTTGCAATATTTTTCATAATGAAATCAAAAATCGGGTTGGCCCTCAGAGCTATACACCAAAATCAAGCAGAATCCGAAATGATAGGGATCAACACAGCCAAGTACAAACTATACGCCTTTGTAATCAGCACTTTCTTCGCAGGTCTAGCAGGAGGTCTAAACGTGTACTATCTTAGGTATATACGCGTTTCAATCTTTGCCGCGGGAAACTCTTTCGAACCATTAATGATGTCAGTAATTGGAGGCCTTGGCACAATCGAGGGACCAATACTCGGTGCAATAATACTCGTAACTATCGATTCGTTTCTACCTGACATCGATAGGTTTCTACCTATTATCAATGGAATTCGTGTTGGGTCCTATTTACGTTTTCTGGGATTGGGTATATTCCTAGTAATTGTAGTTATTTTTCTTCCCAAAGGAATTTCGTCATTGCTAAGAAAAATTTACAACTATTTCCGAACAGAAACTAAAAAAGGTGAATAAATTGAAAGATGATTACTTCAGAAATCTTTTGGGAATCAAGATTCTAGATGTAAAAGATGGCTATGCAAAAATGTCTTTAAAGGTTAAGAAAGAGCATACAAACATTGCAGGTTTCACTCATGGAGGAGTTATATTTTCTTTAGCTGACTGTGCATTTGCTGAGGCTGTAAACTTTGGTGAAAAAAAGGCGGTAGCAATACAAGTTAGTATAAACTATTTACGACCAACTTCGGAAGGCGATCTATTGACTGCAGAAGCTACAACTATTTCTGATACAAGGACTTTAGCTTTATGTAGAATCATAATTAAAAAAGAGATGAAAGATGTAGCTATTTTTTCTGGATTAGCTTACAAAATTACTAATTTTTAATAATTTCGTAAAAACAAAAAATTTTAAAACTATAATACATTTCCCAGATATCAATAATTGGAGATGTGACAAATATTCCAACGCTCTCAGTAATAAAATTCGGTGGAAGTCTATTAAGTGAAGATGGAAAAAATATTCCCGCTATCTTAGATCGGATTAAAACCCTTAAGAAAAACAGTGAACTAGGTCCAATAGTTGTATTTTCTGCTCCAAATGGATTTACAAATACACTAATTCAACTTGGTGAATCATGTACTCAATCTGGTCCACTTCCAATTGTTGATATTTTTAATGCATATGAAAATTTAGCTCAGAACTTCTGCAGAGGCAAATATCTTACCGAAGTTGTAAACAAACTAAAAGATTATAGACAACAGCTCGATGAATCTCTGAGCTTAGTAAATAAACGCTTTCATGGAACCAATAAAGCTAAAGTCCTTACACATGGAGGAGAATTACCAACATCAATTCTGATGGACTATATTATGAGAAGTAATGGTCTTGATTCCTGTCATATTCCAAAAGAGAATTGGCCAATTGTAACTGACGATAATTTTGAAAATGCAACACCAAATTTTCTCTTAAGTAAAAGTCAATCAAAATTATTAATTAACTCTCTTGAAGAAGGAAAAATTATTGTTTTAGGGGGATTTCTTGGAGTAACTATTGATGGATTAGAAACATTGCTTGGTAGAGGTGGTTCTGATCTAACAGCCGTTTTTGTTTCATGCTTACTAAAGAGAAAATACGATGTTGAAACCATTTTGTTTAAAGAAATTCCTGTTCAAAGCGCAGATCCGAAGATGGTTAAAGATCAACAAACTGAGGATATTGTTTCTCTGACATATAATGAAGCTCATAAAGCATCTAAGATGGGAATGAAAATAGTTCAAGGTGAAGCAATTTCTTTGGCCAAGAAATTTGAACAACCTCTCAAAGTGATGTCCATGCTTAAACCGGATAAATATACGTTGATTAGTTCTAACAGTGATTTAACTAAGACTGTGAAATGCGTTACAGGAAAATCAGGTTGTGCAATACTTACAATGGATGATACTTATAGTAGATCTTTTGAAGATGCATTAAGAATTTGGGAAAACTGTTACGATTTTCTAGATTTAGGAATTGAAACACTTGAGACAGGAAAGAGAATACGTGACTTTTTATTTCTTAATTCAGATTTTCTACGAAAAAATGAAGAGCGCTTAAAGGGCTTTGATGAGAATTTATCTATAGAATATGGTGTAGGCGTTGTTACAATCATTGGAGATGGAATGAAGTACTCTTCAGGTGTTGCCTCAATAGCTATTGGAGCTATTCCACAAATAAATATTAAGCGAGGAATTTTCGCTCCCCACACATCTCAAATCATTTTAGTTGTTGACGAAAATAATGTTGAAGAAACAGTAGCTTCCATTTCTGCTAAACGGGATGAAATGAATAGCAGTGAACATCGGCTATAATCTTTATGAATATCTTAATGTTCAATAATTTTTTCAGTTTCGCTGGTGATAAGCTTCCATGTTTCAATAACATGTTTTTCCTTAGTAGTTCTTTGACCTATACAAAATCGAATTACGAATTTGCCATTTAATTTTGTGTGAGTTAATAACGTCTTTCCTGTTTTATTGACGTTCTCTAGAAGCTGTCTATTCAAATTATCTATTTGCAGCTCAGATTTATTTGGGAGATTCAATCTAAAACACAACAAACTAAATTCTACTGGTGCCATAATTTTGAAACGTGAATCATCTTCAATTAGTTGTTTTAACGTCTGGGTAAATTGAATATGGTTTCGAATTATTTTTTGTAGTCCCTCGACTCCATATGATCTTAGAACAAACCACAATTTAAGAGCTCTAAAGCGCCTTCCCAGTTGAATTCCCCAATCTCTATAATTATTAACCTTCAAATCAACATCAGTTTTAAGATACTCAGGGTGGATCTCAAACGTTTTTTTGAGATTAGTTTGATCTTTCACAAATAATACTGAACAATCAAAATTTGTCATTAGCCATTTATGTGGATTGAAAACAAATGAATCTGTATATTCTATTCCATTCATAATCCACTTTTTCTCTGGAAGTATCGCAGCTGTCCCCGCATATGCTGCATCTACATGAAGCCATACTCCATGTTTTTTACAGATTTTTCCAATCTTTTCCAAGGGATCTATACTTGCTGAAGAAGTAGTTCCTAAAGTGGCGCAAACAAAAGCTGGTTTTTTCCCTTCGTTTTTATCCTTTAGAATCACCTCTTCTAGTTTTTCAGGAATCATTGCAAAATTATCGTCAATGGGAATTAATCTAATATTTTCCAAACCATATCCGGCAATTTTTGCACCCTTTGTTATACTCGAATGAGCTTCCTTTGAACAATAGACTATTAAAGATTCTTTGAATCCTTTTTTATTTATATTGAAGTCTGATATTTTTTCTCTTGCTGCTATTAATGCAACTAAACTAGATGTAGATGCTGAATCCTGTATCACACCGACCATACCTTCTGGCAAACTAATCATTTTTCTAAGCCATTCCACTGTTACTTCTTCAAGTTCTTCTGCTGCAGGTGATGTTTTCCAGATCATACATTGTACTCCAAGCCCCGCTGACAGAAATTCTCCGAGAATTGAAGGAGGACTATTATTTGCTGGAAAATAAGCAAAAAAGCAAGGATGCTGCCAATGAGTAATTCCTGGTAAAATAATTTTTTGAAAATCTTTGAATATATCTTCCATTTTCTCTCCTTTTAAGGGAGCTTTTTTAGGAAGTTGGGCTTTGATTTCTCCTGGTTGGACATCCGGATTAACAGGATATTTCTCAACATTATCCATATAATTTGCTATCCAATCCACCATTTCATGACCATATTTTCTGAATTGATTAGTGTTCATTTTTACATCTCGATCCTTGTTGCGTAATTCCAGTCTTTTATATTAGATAACAAATTTTGTTATTGTAGTAGATTTATAGCTATCTATGATATTTTGATTTTAAGAAAAAGCTGATTTAATACCTAATTCAAACAAAGATAGGTTGATTTTATGGTCAAATTAAATTCAAAACAAGTGACAGATTATTTTAATCGAAGTTACAAAGCAGTAGATGGTTTATGGTTTTTAAAAGTTGAAGAAAAATATGGATTTGATAAGGCTCTAGAACTAGATAATGAAGTTTGGAAAATAATGCCTAAAATTCAAGCTAGATTAATCAATTCTTTTTTTGATTCAGAAAATATTCAACCAACTCTTTTTGATAGTATTATTACAAAACTTGATTTGGAAGGATTCCAGTTTACAACCGAAAAGTCGGAAAAAGGGTTCAGAATAACAATTACAAACTGTCCATGGTTTAATTTGATGGTTAAAAGTGGAAGAGAGAATTTAGCTCATTTTGTTGGTAAAAAAATTTGTAATACAGAATATCAAGCTTGGGCATCTGAATATGGAAAAGAAAACAAATTTGAACTTATATCCCAGAAATGTGATAAATCAGATTTTTGTGTATTGGAATTTCAATACAAAAAAATCAATAACTCATAAGTTCATGTTTTCAATGATTTTTATTGCTTTGATAATTTATTTTTAATGTAGGATAGCATTCTATCTGATGGAAGAATTTTTTGTTGCTTTTCTGTTAGTTCGTAGTTATACTCTTTCCCATAATTGATTTTTCTTCTGTCGAATATTTTTGTTAATTATTTTAGTACCTTTTGTTTGATGTTATTTTCCGAAAAATTTCAAATTTTTAATTAATATGCATTAGTTTTGAAAATATACAGTTCTAGACTTTAAATGCTGAAGGACAAATCTTGTTTAAAACACATATCTTACATTTTGGTTTTCTGGCAGTACAAACATTTCTACCATGAAATATAAGTAAATCAGTAATTTTTTCCCAATTAGATTTTGGGATGATTTGCATAAGATCTTTTTCTATTTTGTCTGGATTATTATTTTTAGTTAATCCAAGTCTTTGTGAAAGTCTTCGAACGTGTGTGTCAACAGCTATACCTTCCACGATTCCAAAAGCATTTGATAATACAATATTAGCAGTTTTTCGTGCGACACCTGGAAGTTTAATTAACTCTTCCAATTTTCGAGGGACATGCGAATCATATTTTTCAACTAGTAGTTGTCCTGTTTTTTTGAGGTTTTTGG
>JARRMA010000042.1:0-6521 GCA_037386505.1 Candidatus Bathyarchaeota archaeon | reverse complement strand
CTGTTTATCTCTCCGATAAAACATGTTAATTCTGTCCTTCTGCAGGGACAAGGTTGTTTAATAAGTGGTTGAAAAAAATCCAGGTCAAAATATTTCAAGAACTATAAAGACCTGTAAATTAGACCCAAAGTTCAAATATGAAATTAGTCAAATTCCTGGTGCCGAGAAACTGAAATTATGTTTTCAATGTGGTACTTGTACAGCTGATTGTCCAATTGCAAGATTTAGTACAATTTACAACCCCAGAAAACTTATGCGGATGACATTATTGGGAATGAAGGACCGAGTTCTTTCTAATGAAGCTATTTGGTTATGTGCAGCATGTTTTACGTGTGTTGATCATTGTCCTCAAGGTGTGAATATCGCTTCTGTTTTGAGAGCTCTTAGGAATTTAGCTGTAATAGAAGGCATTATACCCCAAGTTTTTATTGAGATTACCCGAAATATCAAAATGACTGGATGTGCATATAGAATTCCTGAATTTCGCCTTAAAAAGCGGATTGAAAAAGGATTACCTCCACTGCCGAAGACGAATATTAAGGCGATCGGTAAGTTGCTGGATCTTCTTGAAGTTTCTAACCTGAAGACTGTGAAGCATTGAGGTAGCAAAATTGAAATATCTAATTTTTTTGGGTTGCGTCATTCCATATAGAGTTGTCAGTTATGAGATCTCTTCCAGAAAAGTGCTTAAGAATTTGGGAGTGGACTTAGTTGAAATGCCAGAATTTAATTGCTGTGGGTTGCCAATAGATTCTGTTAACCATGATGCAATGTTAACTTTAGCAGCAAGGAATCTTAGTTTGGCGGAGCAACAAGGTTTGGATATTTTGACATTGTGCCCAGGATGTGCTGGGGCTTTACGTAAGGTGAATATGACTCTTCAAAAAGACAAGAAGTTGAAAGAGCGAATTAATGATCACTTAAAGGAAGTTGGGTTAGAATTCAATGGTGGCGAAATCAAGGTTAGGCATATTATTCAAGTTTTAATTGAAGATATTGGATTAGAGAAAATAAAGAAAACTGTTATTAATCCACTTTCAAATCTTAAAGTAGCAGCTCATAATGGCTGTCATGTAATGCGTCCAACTGAATACATTGGATTTGATGATCCTGAGAATCCTGTTTTGTTGAAGAAGTTAATTGAAGCGACTGGGGCAGAGTGTTTAGATTATATGTATGAAACTGATTGTTGCGGAGCTCCAATGATTGGAGTTAACGATAAGATTCCTTTGTATCTTTCCGGAGATAAGCTTAGAAATATTAGAGATGTTAAAGCTCAAGCATTAGTAACTGTTTGTCCTTTATGTCATATGATGTTTGATATTAATCAGCCCAGAATAGAACAACTTTTAAGCGAAAAGTTCGAAATTCCTGTTCTACATTATCCACAGTTGCTTGGACTTTCAATGGGTATAAACCCGAAAGATTTAGCAATAGATGAGTTAAGAGTAGATGCCACCAAAATATTAAAAATTAATTAAGAGAGTTAACTCGAAAAAATCATAATATTTTCAGACAAATATTAAATTTATTTATTTCATCACAAAATCAGGATCGTGCAGTTATGGGTGATTTTAAGAAACAATCACTTGAAATTGAATTAAGTTTAAAAGAATGGCTTTCAAATGCAAAAAGAGTCGTTATTGCTGGCGTAGGTAATCCTTTCAGAAAAGATGATTTTGTTGGAGTTAAAATAATAAGAAAATTACGAAAAAAAGTCTCAGAATCTGTTTATTTGATAGAAGCTGAAACAATTCCAGAAAGTTACATGCAGCAAATAGAATCGTTTAAACCAACTCATATATTGCTAATTGATGCAGGTATGATAAACAAACCTCCAGGAACAATTCAGCTTGCAGATCCCAAACAACTAATAAGAAAATCGTCTATCTCAACCCATACTTTACCGTTAAGAATTTTTTGCGATTATCTTATTCAAACTACAGCTGCCAAAATTGGGATTCTTGTAATTCAACCTTTTGATACCCGCTTTGGAGAAGGGTTAACACCAAAAATAGAAAAAGTTGGATTAAAACTAACAAAACTCTTAGAAAAACTATTACCGAAATGATTCAGTTTGATTCATATTAAATTAGAATTATGTAAGAAAAAATCTAATATAGAAAAAGAACAGAATATTCGATAACTAAAAGAGTTACCGAATCATTTAATTTGAATTTATTTATTCTTCGGTCTTGAGAGCGTCTTGGAATAATTTCTTTACTGCAGTTCTTCTAGCTTTTTGAGAAAGAACATCTTTTGTTGTATAATCAAGAGCTTCTTCTGGGCACCATTCTACACATTGAGGTTCACCGTCACAAAGATCACAAACAAAGACTTTTTTGGTGTCGGGATGCAACTGAATTGCACCATAGTCGCAAGCTTCGATACACCAACCACAACCGTTGCACTTATCTTCATCAACTATTATGTTTCCTCTTTCATCAGACTGTCTTAAAGCATCTCTTGGACAAGCAGCTACACATGGAGAATCTTCACAGAGTCTGCAGGAAACAGCCAAATTTACAAAGGAATTTAATCGGATGGCTCTAATTCTAGATTTTGTTGGGTTGTATGTGTCTTCATGTTTCATTGAACATGCATATTCGCAAACGCAGCAACCAATACATTTAGCGGGATCTCCAGAAACAAACTTTTTTTCATGAATAGTTGGCAATTTATTTTTTCCTCCTTATTTCTTTTTCATAGAATTAATTTTCTTTTCTACAATTGGAATCAAATCATCCAATCCTAACTCTTTAAGTTTCTTTGGTGTTGGAATACCATCTTTTGTCCAGCCACGCACTTGATAGTAATCATCTAATCCAATATCGAATTCTGTCTGATTAACAACAACACCTTTCGCAATTCCTTCATCTGGTACCGGAAGATTCATGATTTTCCATGGTAGTGTATCTTCATTTCGTGTTCCTCCACCTTCACGGATATTAATTACCCTTGCAAGATTATTGATTCGTTCACCTGCCAGTATTAATTCTTCTGCAGTCATTGGTATTCCAGTTGCTAGTTCATAGTATTTAGCCATGTCTTTGAGGCCTTCATACATAACTCCTCTAGAGAACTTGCATAATATTAATGAGTCAACAACATTGTAAAGATCTTCACCATCCATAACAAGTTTCCCACGTCCTGCCTCAATCTTGAATCTGTCAACCTTTCCTTTTACGTCAGGTGAGTATGCTCCAGATCTGAGGTGGCAAGCTCCTCTGAATGAAACAGAAAAACCCAGAGCTGCAGTTTTTAGTGTTCGTAAATCGTAACCAGGTAATTCCAATCCTTTGATGTGATTGGCGTATTTGTAAGCGTCTCCACCGATTATCTCAGCTGCACGTTTGGTTCCTTCAGCAAAGGTTTCTCCGAACCAACCAGTTCTTGTACCTATTCTTTTAATTGCTTCTACTAGTGCCTCATGATTACCGAAATTAAGTTTAATTCCATCAGTCTCTTTATCGGTGATGATGCCATGTTCATAAAGATCCATTGCCATTGCTACAACTACCCCAATTGATATGCCGTCCAATCCATAGTAATCAGCTAATCGGATGGCTTCAATAATTGCATCTAAACGGTCAACTCCACATAATGGACCACAAGACCATAAACATTCAAATTCAACACGGGATGTACTACCTTGATATTGTCCTTCTGGAACAACGGCAATATGGTCACAACGCATTCCACAAGTTGCACATCCTATTATCTTTTTAACGTAGTGTTCATTCAAGTATTCCCCACTTACTTTCTCAGCACCTTCGAAAGTTGCGTTTGTAAAGTTACGCGTAGCCAAAGCTGCCAAAGCATTTAAAACAAGAACATTTTCAGGGGTACCTAAAGTCCTATATTTCCTTGTAGCAGGTCCCTTCATACGTTCGTGTACAGTTCTTACAAATTCTGTGAAAGCTTCTCGATCTGCAACATTAACATCTTTTGTTCCACGAACAGCAACTGCTTTCAAGTTCTTGGAACCCATAACTGCTCCCATTCCTCCCCTTCCTATAGCACGGTATTCATCATTGATTATACAACCGATTCTACTCAACTTTTCTCCAGCTTCACCAATTGCTGATACCCTAATGTAATAATCACCCATTTCTTCTCTAATTGTTTCATCAGTTTCTGCCGGGGATTTACCTTTTAGATGTTCGGCGTCAAGAAGTTGAACTGAATCATCATCTATCCAAGCATAAACTAATTTTTCGGATTTTCCTGTAAAAATTATTACATCATATCCAGCTCTTTTTATTTCGGATCCGAAGAAACCGTGAGCTTTTGCTTCACCAATTGTTCCGGTTAATGGTGACTTTGAAACTACTGCATAACTATTGCCGGCTGATGGTGCCATAGTTCCTGTTAGGGGGCCTGTCATAAAAATAAGAGGATTTTCCGGACTAAATGGGTCAATACCTGCCTGCGAGTGATCTAGCCAAAGTTTCATTCCAAGTCCGATGCCTCCAATGTATTCTTTAGCTAGTTTTAAATTCAGGGGTTTGACTTCTGTTTTTCCTGTTGTTAGGTCTACATAGAGAATTCGTTTAGCATAACTCAATCTTATTCCTCCACTGATAATCTTAGGAGAGAGTTAAGGTGAATCTGATAGATAAATATTAATCTTTATCTTTTGAATATAATGCAAATATATGTTTTCATTTTTTTAAATTCTCAATTATTTTTTCGATATTATTTGCAATGCATAACGGATATTACGATATATGCATCTAGACCTTCTAACAATTTAGGTATTTTGTAAAATAACATAAGTGATAAATAGGTTTCTTCTTCAGCTTATTATGAATGAAAATTAGCTATTTGTTAGTTAAATTGGTGGGTTAGTAAATTGAAAGTCAGAGTCCAATATTTTGGCTATATCAAGAATATTCTAAATAAAAAAGAGGAGTGTTTTGAATTAGATGATGGGGCTTCTCTTTCTGATTTACTTAATAAGATGTCTGGAATTTATGGGGCTGCATTCCAAAAAGATGTTTATGAACCTGGTCTAAAAGATGTTAAAATGGGTTTTTCGGTTACAGTTAATGGAATGCTTATGGGACAATTGGGTGGAATTGACACACAATTATCTGATGGTGATAATGTAATTCTAATGTCTCTTATGAGCGGAGGATAGATATTCTTTTTAGACTTCTAATATGGTGTCCATTTTAGTTAGATTATGATATCCATTTTTTGTAATTTCTATAATATCTTCTAATCTTACCCCACCTATGTGCTGATTATACAGTCCTGGTTCAACTGTTACAATAACATGTTCATTTAAAGGAGACTTAGAATATTCATTCATTCTAGGATTTTCATGTATTTGTAAACCTACACCGTGACCAAGTCCATGATTCATTCCATTATTTACCTTTTTTTCCTTTCTAGTAGTTTCATAACCTGCTTTCTCAATTATATCACAACAAATATCATAAATTTCATTACCTAGAGCTCCTGATTTTATAGCATCAAGTGAACTATTTTTTGCCTCAAAAATTGTCTCAAACATATTTTTGATTTTGTTTGATGCATTTCCTTTAACTATGGTTCGAGTCATGTCAGTCCAATAGCGTTTTTGTAGGCTCTGAGAGTAAATATCCAATATGATGGGTTGATCAGCTTTTAATTTATCTTCTGTGTCTCCTAAGTAATGTGGGTCAGAAGATTTCTTTCCACAAGCTATTATTATATCTTCTTCGGGTATACATCCTTTTTCTATGAGTTTTTGTCCAAAAAATGATTTAAGTATTCCAACTGTAAGTGGTTTCCCATTTTTATATAATGTTTTATTACTTCCAATATCTGAATTTGCTATCAAATTTATTGCTTCTGATGTGATCTTTTCGTTGATTTTTTGTATTTCATAAATAATTTCTATCTCTTTACTATCCTTGGTTTCTCTGGCTTTCTCTAAAATTCCAAACATCGGATCAAGAGTCAAATCTTGACCTCTTAATACATCTGCAACGACCAAAGGGAAGTTGATAGGAACGCAAATTTTATTACTTTTATCAAGCTCTTTTTTCACAATCTTTGCGATGAATTGAATTGAACTTAAATTTGTGTCCTTAGCAGATTTCATTATTTTTTTGTAATTATAATCAGAATAAGACCTAATATCTTTGACAATTGATTGTTTTTTTGCTCTCTCAAATTCCATATCATTAATTACAATTATAGGTTCTTCACCAGTCTTTTTAAGAAAAATAAAGGGATCTGGAGCTAAAAACTCTGTAACATAAAACATGTTTGCATCTTTTTGGCTACTTGAACAAATCAGTAAAGCGTCTTTCCCATTGTTTGCTAATATTGCATCTAATTCATCTCTCAAATTGTCTCCACTTCATAATATTCATGGTAGTAATTTAGTAAAACCTTTCCTTCAAAAATATTGGTGGGCCCGGCCGGACTTGAACCGGCGACCACCAGGTTATGAGCCTGGCGCTCTAACCAAACTGAGCTACGGGCCCTACAAGGATTTATATAATTACCGTTTGTCAAGTTAAGAT
>JARRMA010000041.1:7277-14032 GCA_037386505.1 Candidatus Bathyarchaeota archaeon | reverse complement strand
ATTGTGTGACGTTATGTCTTGCCTGCCTTAAACTTCTATTAAACGCGCCTCTACTTACGGCTAAAATCCGTAATTTAGCTTTTTCATCATATTTTAGGCTTTTATCGGTTATATTTTCGGCTAAAACATCTATTAGAAGTGTTTCTAATTGTATTTTGGTTAAATTACAGTTTTTTACCAGTATTTTTACTAAAGGATCATTTAATGAATAGTTTAACCAATTTTGGGCTTTTTCCTTCAAATTCAAATTATATTCACCAACTATTGCTTTAAAGGATACGTTTTTGTATACCGAGTCGTTTGTTAAAAAACTTTCCAAACTGTTTATTAAAATCTAAATACATTATATCTAAATAATTAATATAAATACCAATAAAATTGTAATTTATATTAATAATAAATGTTTTAATCATAATTATTAGAATTTATTATTCAATTACAAAATAAGCTATGATATCTTTTCATTATTATGAATTTCCAAATTACTAATATTTCTCCAATCTATTTTTTGAATTATTTTAATCATTTAATAACTGACTATACACTGTGTTATCTTGTATTATTATAATGAGTACGAAGTTTTCAGTCTGTGGTATCTAATCAATACTAGATCACATGTGATAATCACAGAATCACATGTGAGGTCACGTATCATCTTAGTTCTTAAATAAGGCTTTTTTTGACTCAATTATCATTTTACGCGTGTTTTTGAGGTTTTTATAAATCCGATTGTAAAGACAAACTCTTTTTTGTGATTTGGTGATATCACACTACTATCTACTTTTTGTATTTTTTTATAAAAGTTTTAATTTATTTCAATCTTGTTGCTGATTTTCTTGTTTAATATTATTTTTAAATTTAAAATTATTTAATGTAATTTCTTTATGTAAATCCATAAGAGCTCTATTGGATTATGTAATAATGAATAATTTAGGATTATTTTATATTATTATTAGTATTAATATATTAAATGTTTTATAATTAATGCATTAGTAATAAATTCCATGGAAAATTATACTAAATTTACTTAATTTTCTATTTTTTGCTAAATTTTTTTGATTTATTTCACCCTTTCTTTTTTATTATTTTAACATTTTTCAATTGATTTACCCTTTTTACCTTTATTTTTAGGACAAATTTATTTAAGTTCTTGACTAGTTATACTGTAAAACAAATATAATAATTCAAAACTTAATTAATTTGATTGAGGTTAAAAAAATGGGCAGAAGGAGAAGAAAAGTTGTTCGTATTCCAAAGAAAAAATTGCCTACTGTTTTCCTCTGTCCCAGATGTGGGAAACAATCCATTAATGTCGAAATACTTGATGAAGGTAAAAGGGCTAAAATTCGTTGTGGTATTTGTGAATTAACAGAAGAAATAGAAACTAGACCTGCTTATAGTGAGATTGACATATACTGCCAATTCACCGACATTTATTATTCAAGATGATCATTAATATAAGTGATCAAGTATGATTGGTAGAGTGGAAAAATATCTCTTAGATAAAATCAAAAAAGAAAGAACCATTCATATGACTCTTATTGATCCGGAAAAAGTTACCCCTTCAACGGCATATCAACTGGCTAAAGATGCTGAATCATGTCAAACTGCCGCTATTATGGTAGGGGGATCAACCTCTAATTCAGGTTCTCATTTAGATGCAGTAGTACAATCATTGAAAAAAGCTGTAGGAATACCAATAATTCTTTTTCCAAATAACATTACTGGAATAACTAAATATGCAGACGCTATATGGTTCATGTCTCTTCTCAACTCATCAGATCCCTATTTTCTGATGGGTGCTCATGTTTTAGGTGCTCCTATTATCAAAAAATTTGGTTTAGAACCAATTCCCTTAGGATATATAATTGTTGGTGAAGGAGGAACAGTTAGTGTTGTAGGAAAAGCGATTCCTATACCTTATAACAAACCTGAACTTGCTGCTGCTCATGCATTAGCAGCTGAATATTTAGGTATGCGTTTTGTATATTTAGAGGCTGGATCCGGGGTTGGAAACCCTGTACCCCCTGAGATGGTAAGCGCTGTTAAAAAAGTGACCAATCTTCCATTAATTGTAGGTGGAGGTATTAGAACTGGTGAACAAGTTAAAGAAATTGTAATAGCAGGTGCCAATATTATTGTAACTGGTAATGTTCTCGAGGAAAATTGCGGAAAAAACAAAATTACAGAGTTGGTCAGAAATATCAAAGCAAACAATTCTATATAGAAATTTGTATTTATTTTTTGGAAAAAATTTCGAAATATGCCTCTGACAAATTTAGCTAAAGATGAAGAATTTTGACAATCCCAATGAGTAAAGATTATAGACAATATGTAATTTCTTTAGAGCATTCCCTTGAATGTATATATGATATTGCTGGAAAAGCTCGAAAAAAAGGTTTAGATCCCGCATTAATTCCCGAACCTGAAGTTGCAAAAGATTTAGCTGAACTAGTAGAAGGACTTGTTGGTCCTCGGGGTGTTGCTGAGAGCATCAGAGAATTAGCAGAAAAGATGTCACGAGAAGAGTTAACCTTCAAAATTACTGAACAGATAATAAATGGAAAATTTGGGACTACAGATAATCGTGCCGCAGCTGAACAAGCAATAAGGACAGCTCTTGCTATATTAACTGAAGGGATCACTGCAGCTCCTATTCAAGGAATTGCAAAAGTAGAAATTAAAACTAATCATGATCGAACAAAATATTTGGCAATATATTATGCAGGTCCAATACGTTCAGCAGGCGGCACAGAGCAAGCTTTAACGATAATAGTTGGGGACCATATTCGTCGCTTATTAGGACTAGATCGTTACAAACCTACAGAAGACGAGATAGCTCGTTTCATAGAAGAAATTCGTTTATTTGAAAGAACTATAGCTAGATTTCAGTATCACATCTCAGACGAAGAGTTACGTAGGGGTATTCAAAATATACCTGTTGAGGTTACTGGTACAGAGTCAGATCCTGTTGAGGTATCATCATATAGAAATTTGCCAAGAATTGAAACAAATAATGTTCGAGGTGGAGCTCTTAGAGTTGTTAACGATGGGATTGTGGGACGAGCTTCAAAAGTTTTGACCACAATAGAAAAACTCCAGATTGATGGATGGGAATGGCTTGGAAATTTAAAAGAATTTTCGAAAAAACAAAAAGCTGGATTTATGGCAGATGTTATCGCTGGGCGTCCAATTTTTTCTTTTCCGTCTAGAATTGGAGGTTTTAGACTTCGTTACGGAAGATCCAGAAATACGGGTCTTGCGGCTGTTGGAATTCATCCTGCGACAATGCTTACTTTACGGAATTTCTTAGCGGCGGGTACCCAACTTCGTTTAGAAGGTCCTGGAAAAGGCGGAATTGTTGTTCCTGTAGATAGCATAGAATGTCCTATTGTTAGACTGAAAAATGGCACTGTTCTTCGAGTTAGCATTAAAAACTACAAATCGATAGAAAAACACATAGACAAAATTTTATTTCTAGGCGATATTCTCATTGGGTTTGGCGATTTTCTTTACACAAATAAGCCTCTTCGTCCTTCTGGTTTTACTGAAGAATGGTGGATAGAGGAACTTATTAATGCAATTGAAAAACAATTTAATGGTGATTTAGATGGAGCCTCTAGAAATCTAGGCGTTTCAAAAGTTTTTCTAAATTCTATTATTGATAATGTTTTTAAAAATAAACCTAAAGTCCAAGAAGCCATCTTAATCTCTTCATTATTAGGAATTTCTCTTCATCCCTTTTTCACTTATTTTTGGGAACAAATTTCAATTGAAGAATTTTCAGTTTTAAGAAATTGGTTATTAAATTCTAAAATAACGATTGAAAACAACTTAGTTAATGAAATAATTGGAGTGAATGAAAAAGCTATTAAAGTTATTCTTGAAAAACTCTGTATTCCACATGAAGTAGTTTTAACTAATCTAAAAATAATCGGTTGTAATGCTCACATTTTTTCATTTTGCTTAGGCTTACAAAGACCTGAAAGCCAATTAGACTTTTCTATTGGAGTTCTTGAAACTATACAAAAATTAACAGGGATTTCGGTCAAAGCAAAGGGTGTCAGTTTTGTTGGTGCCCGAATGGGTCGTCCAGAGAAAGCAAAGCATAGGGAGATGAAGCCTCTTGTTCATGCATTATTCCCCGTTGGACTTGCTGGAGGGAACCGTCGAAATATTATTGAAGCGTCAAAGAACGCATCAATTGAAATCGATCTAGTGAAACGTCGTTGTCCTAATTGTAATGAAATAAATTTTAGACTAAAATGTTCAAAATGTGGATCGACAACAAATTTAGAAAGTGTTTGTCCACAATGTGGCAGAAGTTTAAATGTGACTGAATGTCCTGCATGTAAAACTACATTACGAAACTTCGCTAAACAGGAGATTAATATGAGAAAATTATTGATTTCTGCTTGTAAAACTGTTCGTCTCCCAATGCTTAGTCTTCTTAAAGGTGTAAAAGGGATGACTAATGAAACAAAAACACCAGAAATCTTGGAAAAAGGTCTTTTAAGAGCTAAATATCGTTTATCCGTATTTAAAGATGGGACAATACGTTTCGATGCAACTAACGCGCCACTTTCTCATTTTAGTCCTAAAGAAATCGGTGCATCAGTTAAACAACTTAATGAAATTGGCTATTCTCACGATTATAAAGGTAATGTTTTAATTCAATCTGATCAAATCTGTGAGCTCAAGGTTCAAGACGTTGTAATTCCAAAAAAGTGTGGAAGATACTTTGTTCGTGTTGCAAAATTTTTGGATGAACTACTTGTAAAAGTATACGGTCTCTCTCCATACTATAACATAAAGAAAGCGAGCGATCTGATTGGTCATCTCACAATTGGTTTAGCACCCCATACATCTGTTGGAATAGTAGGAAGAATCATCGGATTTACTCCATTGAATATTTGTTATGCTCATCCAATGTGGCATTCAGCTAAACGTAGAGATTGCGACGGTGATGAAGATGCTTTAATGTTGGCTTTGGATACTATTTTGAATTTCTCAAAAGTATTTCTACCCTCTCAAATAGGAGGAATTATGGATGCTCCAATCTTAATAATTCCTGTGGTA
This sequence comes from Candidatus Bathyarchaeota archaeon, assembly GCA_037386505.1. GTDB lineage: Archaea > Thermoproteota > Bathyarchaeia > Bathyarchaeales > Bathyarchaeaceae > Bathyarchaeum. The sequence goes on along the minus strand of JARRMA010000041.1, from coordinate 8,953 downwards.
AATCCGTTGGAAGTTCAAAGACAAGCCCATGAGGTAGATGTTGCTGCGAAGTATCCTCTTTTGTTTTATGAAAAAACTCTAGAACAGGCAGATCCTCGACAAACAAGTGCAATAATAGATACAATAGAAGATCGCCTTAATACCCCAGCACAGTTTGAAGGGTTCAAATTCACAATACCTGTATCTGATATTAATATGGGAAATCCAGAAAGTGTATACAAAAAATTTGGAAAGATGACTGATAAACTTTATAATCAACTTGCTTTAGCTGAAAAAATTGCTGCAGTGGATGCTGATGTAGTTGCTAACAAGGTTCTAACTACCCATTTTGTGCGTGATATAGCTGGAAATTTAAGAGCTTTCACAACCCAGAAGTTTCGCTGTAAAGGATGTAACAAAAAGTTTAGGAGAATGCCTTTAATTGGTAAATGCCCTGATTGCAAAAGTGATTTAATTCTCACCGTTTATCGTGGGGGAATTGAAAAGTATTTACCTACAGCAATTAAATTAGTTAAAAAATATGGATTAATAGATTATTATGCACAAAGACTCAATATGGTTGAAGAGGAATTACTAACGTTGTTTGAAGGTAAAAAACCAAGGCAAGTTTGTCTTACATCGTTTTCATGAATTTATTATATTTTAGATGCAAAACCTTTTTGCCTTTTAACTTTATAAACCTAAATTGAACCTGATGTTTAGATTGTCCAATTATCATCCCAATGCTTTCTTATCTCTTAAGAAAAATATTAAACCCGGCTTAAGTTCAAGAACAAAAATAATGTCTTCTCTCGAAAAGCAACCATCAACAACAAGTAAATTATCTCGAAAAACCTTGTTGAATTATAATACGGTTATTTATCATCTTCACCTTCTCGAGAATGAGAATGTAGTTCAGCATAAAGGTCGTCATGTTTACATATGGAAATTGACAGGTCTTGGACAACAAAAATTGATGAATAAAGATTAGACTGGGACTTCTTTACAGATACAAGGTAAATTTTGACATTTAGGGCATTTATTATTATATTTTGAAAGTGCCGCTTTCTCTAAGTCGATATGAACCATATTTGCCAATGAGGCTAACCATGCTAAAACATCAGCAAATTCTTTTTTGACTGCATCAGTATTTCCATTTTCTATTGCTTCTTTAAGTTCTTCAACTTCTTCTTCTAACCAAATAATAGTTCCATTTAGTCCTCGTATTTTATCTTTTTTAATATATAATTTGCACATCATATTTTGAAATTCATTAATATGCATACTATCACAATCTTTCTGTAATTCACAAATGCTTAGTTTTATCTTAGAATACAAAAATAGCTTTTAATATTGAAATATATTCTTTTTTATCGTTCGCGTAGACTATAACCTTCCAAACAACCTTGCTTTATTTGCTTCACTAACTTAGCGATATCAGGAAGTGTTTTCTTCGGATTTTCTAGATTTTTTTCATAAAGTTTAGCATAAACACTTCCTGCTATAACTCCATCAGCTCCAGCAGCCACAACATTTGAAGCTTGTTTTTGAGTTGAGATACCAAATCCTGCTAATAATGGCATATTTGTGTGCTTTCTTACGCGCTTTATTAATTTCAATGTAGAATCACCTATTTGCTCTCTAACTCCAGTTACTCCTTCACACCCTATTACATAAAGGAATCCTGATGCGATATC
>JARRMA010000041.1:0-7211 GCA_037386505.1 Candidatus Bathyarchaeota archaeon | reverse complement strand
CCGATAAAAGAACATCAGCTTCTTCGACTGGAACATTTGGTACAATTATAGCGTGCGCTCCTGCTTTCTTTATCTCCTTAAGAAAATTTCCCACTCCTTTAGAATAGGGAATATTATAGTAGGTTGTAACTACAATTGGATTATTTATTCCCATGGCTCGCAACTTTTGTATACCCATTATACATTTTTTTGGAGTTATCCCATTCTTCAAGGCCCTTTGGCATACCTCCTGAAATGTCGGACCATCGGCTGTGGGATCAGAAAAAGGAATCCCAAACTCAAGAATATCTGCACCATTTTTAACTAATGTTTCAAATAAATTAATCGAAAATTCTTTATTGGGATCCCCATAATAAACATGAGGCATATGGGCTCCTTCTTTTCTATTGCGAAGTTCTTTGAATTTTTCTTCAAGATTCATTTAAAATACCTCACGATAGTTTCTAGATCCTTGTCGCCTCTTCCAGAAAAATTCAAAACAATTATTTCATTTTTATCAAACTTTTCTTTATTTTTTAACGCATATGCTACTGCGTGAGCGGTTTCAAGGGCAGGTATCAATCCCTCAGATCGACTCATAACCTTTACCGCCTCAAAAACATCTTTATCGAATGCTAGACTTGCCTTAACTCTTCCTTTACTCACAAGATTTGAAATTTCTGGGCCTCTTCCAGGATAATTTAATCCTGCTGCTCTTGTTTTTGAAGGTTTTATCTGGCCATTTTCATCTTGCAATACTTGCATAATAGCACCATGTAATACACCTGGTTTACCTATTTTAAACACAGCAGCGCTATTGTCCGCTTCTAGACTCTCTCCTCCCCCCTCAACAAAAACAAGTTTGACTTCTTTATCTTTCAAAAAAGGTATGAAAGCTCCTAAAGCATTGCTACCCCCGCTTCCACATGCTATTATCCTATTCGGTAATCTTCCCTCTTTTTTTAGAATCTGTTTTTTTAATTCTTTTCCTATTACACTCTGAAAAGTTGCAACAATTTCTGGATATGGGTGAGGACCAACAGTTGAACCCATTAGATAGTGGGTTGTTCTCGAACAAGTAGTCCATTTTCGAAGAGTATCTGAAACAGCATCTTTTAAGACTCCCGTTCCTATATCAACGGTTGTTACTTTTGCTCCAAGTAATTTGATCCGTTTTACGTTGCTTGCCTGTCTTTTGATATCTTTTATACCCATGAAAACTTCTGTATCTAGTCCACAAACGTTTCCTGCCATAGCTGTTGCTAATCCATGTTGTCCTGCTGCAGTTTCTGTTATCATTCTTGTTTTGCCCATTTCTTTTGTGAGAAGAGCTTGACCTAATGTGTTATTGAGTTTATGGGAACCTCCACATACGAGGTCTTCTCTTTTAAGATAAACTTTGCATCCAATTAGTTTACTGAAATTCTTTGCATGGTAAATTGGTGTTGGTCTTCCTGCATAATCTCTTAGTAAAGTATTGAGTTTTTCTTGGAATTCTTCTGTCGGGTAATGTTTTTTAAAGGCTTGTTCAAGTTCGATTAGGATTGGCATTAGGATCTCATTTACAAACTGTCCACCAAATTTTCCATATTTTCCTTCATTCATTCTTGTTCACTTTTAATTTGATATTTTGATTTGTTTTGCATTTTCGATGAAGATTCTAATCTTTTTATGATCTTTTATTCCTGGACTAGATTCGATACCGCTTGCTACATCAACAGCAAAGGGTTTTACTGTAAGTATTGCTTCTTTTATATTATCGGGAGTTAATCCACCTGCTAAAATAACTGGAATTGGTTCTAAAGCCTCTTTGATTTGTCTACTTAATTTCCAGTCATGTACTTTTCCTGTACCCCCATATTGGGTATTACTAAATGAATCTAGGAGTATCGCATCAAATGTTTTCAAGTCCTCTATAGTTTTTTCTTTGAGAGAATTTTCAGATACATAAATTGTTTTAATCAACATTGTATCTTTTATGCTATCCAGAATTATTTTGGAATCTAACTCATTTTTTCCATGAATTTGGATGGCTGATGGTCTAAACATCTTATTTATTTCTAAAAGCCATTCAATACTTCTTGGGGGTGTTACCACTACCTTATCAATAAAAATTGGAACTTTCTTAAGTAGTTTTTTTGCTCGATTAAGGGTCAAATTTCTTGGAGATTCGGGAACTCCCACTAAAAAGCCGACTGCATCTGCTCCCATTCTGACTGCAACGGTCAAATCCTCCTCTCGGGTTAATCCGCAAATTTTCACTCTTGCTTGCGTCAATTAACAACAACAAACTCCTTAACTTTCGATTCTATATTCTTAGCCATCATGATTGATGAGCCAATTAAAAAAGCTCGTGCTCCGCATCTTTTTAGGAAACTAAGATCTTTTGCATTAATTATTCCACTTTCACTCACGATAATCTTGTCTTTACTTTCGCACTTCTTTAATATCCTCTCGGTATTATGCAAATCAACTTTAAGAGTTCGGAGATCTCTATTGTTAATTCCAATCAAATCAGCTTTGGTTTCTATCGCATTTTGAAACTCGGTTTCATTATGGATTTCAAGAAGGACTTCAAGATTTCTAGCATGGGCTAATGCTATCATTTCGTCAAGACCAACTTCGCTAAGTTCTCTTTGAAAAAGTGCTTCAATTAGTAAAATGACATTAGCTCCAATTCTTGAAGCTGCTTCAATTTGTACTGGACTAATAATTATGTCCTTGAAAAGTATCGGAAGAGTAACAGTTTCTCTAACTTTTCTTAAATAATTAAGTGAACCGTTAAAATGTTTTGGTTCTGTTAAAACTGATATTCCTGTAGCCCCCCCTTTTTCCATGGCACTTGCAACTTTTGATGGGCTTATACTTGATTTCATAATTCCTTTAGATGGTGATGCTGTTTTAACTTCTGTAATTATTGCATTATTTCTGTTGCTGATAATGGCTTTTCTGAGACTAGTTGAGGATATTAGACATTGATTTTTAAGATTGTAATACCCTTCAACCTAGAATTATCTCCTTGTGAAAATTCGATTAGTTCTTTTAATTTTTTGTAAGCTTTTCCACTTTCAATTGATTCATTGGCTAATTCCAATCCATCTGTAAAATCATTAGCTTTGCCTGCTACGATAATTGCAGCAGCCCCATTCAATTGAACTATTTCCCTTTTTGGATGATTTGAATTAAAGTAACCAGTTAAAATTTTAAAAGCAATTTCAGCACTTTCATCAACAGATGCACCTTTAATATCCTTTATTTTGACCTTATTTACACCGAAATCCTCTGGCGTCATCTCTTTTGTTTTCACTTTTCCCTTTCTTAGCCACGAAACAATCGTTTTTCCAACTGTTGATATCTCATCTAATCCATCTAAACCATGAACAATCATTGCTTCTTCACAACCAAGTTTTTTTAAAGAATGTGCTATCGGTTCTGTCAGTTTTTTATTATAAACTCCCAGCAACTGTGCATTGGAATTTGCAGGATTTGTCAAAGGACCCAAAACATTGAACACCGTTCTTATTCCCATTTCTCTTCTAGGTCCAATGGCATATTTCATTGCAGGATGAAATTTTGGGGCAAACATGAAACCTATCCCAACTTCTTCAATAGCTTTCTCTGTCATTTCAGGTTCAATGTTTAAATTTAGTCCCAATCTTTCCAAAACATCAGCACTACCACATTTGCTTGTGACAGATCGATTTCCATGCTTAGCGACAAACACATTTGCTCCAGCGGCTACAAAAGCTGCGCAAGTGCTTATATTAAATGTTTTAACTTTGTCTCCTCCTGTCCCACAAGTGTCAACAAGTCGTCCTTTTATCTTGGGCTGTATTCTGCAACAGAATTCCTTCATAACCGAGGTAAAAGCTGTAATTTCATCAGCTGTTTCACCCTTCATTCTTAGAGCTGTAAGAAATGCACCTATCTGGGTATTTGTTGTTTTACCAGACATGATTTCTTTCATAACTAATTTAGACTCTTCGTAGGTTAAATCTGATTGATTGACTAACTTTTGAATACCCTCTTTAATCATCGATTGTTCTTTCCCTCGAGAAAATTTTTAATTATTTTTTTCCCATCTTCACATAATATTGATTCAGGATGAAACTGTAAGCCAGTTATTGGATATTTTATATGGCGAACTCCCATAACTTCGTTATCGTCAATAGCTTTGGCACTAACTTCAATATTATTTGGTATAGAACTTCGATCTCCGACTAGTGAGTGATATCGTGTTGCAGTAAAAGGATTTTTTATACCCGTAAAAACCCCTTTTCCATCATGTTCTATTATGCTTGTTTTGCCATGCATTAATTGTTTGGCACGCACAACCTTTCCACCGAAACTGGAAATTATGCCTTGATTTCCTAGACAAACTCCAAGAGTCGGAATTTTATTGCTCATTTCTTGAAGGATTGCAGAACAAACTCCAAAATATTTAGGATCTTCAGGCGTTCCAGGTCCTGGAGATATTACTATTCTTTCAGGATTTAATTTGATGGCTTTTTTAAGAGTAATTTCGTCATTTCTATAGACTAAGGGTTTTCCTCCAAGCTCACCAATGTATTGGACAAGATTATAGACGAAGGAATCATAATTATCCATAACTAGTACTTTCATTTTTTCCCATTTCCTGAAACTTCTAACGCTTTTATCAGCGCTCTGGCTTTGTGTTCTGTTTCATCCCATTCCCTTTCGGGGTCTGAATCTGCTACTATGCCTGCTCCTACTTGAATGTGGCATTTTTTTCCATTGGCAAGTAGTGTTCGGATTGTGATTGCGAAATCTGAATTGCCATTATACGAAAAATACCCTACAGCTCCAGCGTAAGGACCCCTTCTGGTTGGTTCTAATTCTTCGATTATCTCCATAGCTCGAACTTTAGGGGCACCAGAAACAGTACCTGCGGGAAAAACTGATTTTAAGGCATCATAACTGTTGTATTCGTTTCTGAGTTGACCGACAACTCTTGATACTATATGCTGTACATGGCTATATTGATGAACTTTCATAAATTCAGGAAGGTGGACACTTCCAAACTTTGATACTTTTCCTATATCGTTTCTTCCTAAATCCACTAACATAACATGTTCTGCACGTTCTTTTGGATCTGCCAACAATTCATTAGTTAATCGTTTATTTTCAACAGGATTTTTTACATGAGGTCTAGTTCCAGCAATTGGAAATGTCTCAACTGTTCTGTTTTCAACCCTTACTAACATTTCTGGGCTCGATCCAACTATCTTAAACTTACCGAATTTCAGAAAATACATATATGGGGAAGGATTTATTTTTCTAAGGTTTTTATAATAGCTTATTAAATCACCGTTAATTTGAAAATCATACCGTTTAGATAAAACAACTTGGAAAATATCACCAGCTTTTATGTATTCTTTTGCTTTATTTACTGCTTTTTCAAAATGTTCCTTGGATATGTTGACCTTTAATTGATTATTTGTTAATTTTTCATTGCAACAATCATTTTTCTTAAGAACATTATTTATTTCTTCAAATCTATTTTCATTAAGATAATGGTAAAATGCTTTCCTGTTTTGATAATCATAAATTATTCCATCATTGAATATTCCAACGTTAACATCAGGAAATTTTTGATCGTCAATTGATTTTTTAGGAATTTTTTCCCAATATGTTATAGTGTCATAGGCAACATATCCCACAGCTCCGCCAACGAATCTTTGTTTCTTGTATTCGGATCGATTTTTCATTGTTTCTGCAATTATTTTTAAGGGCTCAGTTACCTTTTTACTCTCTTTTTCACCGGTTTTTTCAGTGTTAATAATTGCTATTCCATTCTTAATTGTGATTAAGATTTTTGGATTAAATCCAATGAATGAATATTGTGATAGCTTCTTTGGACCTTCGATTGATTCAAGCATGTATGTGTTTTGGTAGTTGTTGTATAATTTCGAAAAGATTTCAAGAGGAGCTTTTTTGAATGGAATTTTCTTAAATTTAATTGATTTGTTATATTGAGAATTTTCAGGGAAAATTATGTTTCGGCTGCCAAATATTATCCCTCATGTTTCAACTCTCCGATAGAGGATTGATGGACTATAAAGCTCTATTTAAGTCTTCTGAGTATAAAAATATACTATTCAGAATTTAATTAGGCTTAATGGCTAAATTAGGGATGTTTTTAATGAATGTTTTGAACTAATATCCGATTTCTAAGAAATATTATACGCAACTTTAATTAACATCTTGTTAGACCATTTGTTCTGATCTCTATGAGTGGAAGAAAGAAAAAACGGCGTGAAAGTGCTGGCATGCCTGCTCAAGGAGCTGGTTTATTAAGATTTTTCGAAGAAGACACAAGAGGTGTTAAAGTTAGACCAGAATTGGCAGTCATTTTAGCTATTGGTCTAATAGTTGTAAGCATTTTAGCTCCTATAATTTTTGGTTAATCTATTTCTCATGAAGAACTTCAATACGTTGAACAGAACTTAAATTTACAAAAACTTCACTTCTGTCTTCTCTGCTGACTATCTGTGGTACAGGCTGAGCTATGGTTGAACGAAGAGTGACAACTTCAGCATCAGATAGCCAAATACCCGGAGGTTCCCTTGTTACGGCAGCTAACGTACCTTCAAACCCATACGATGGGTCCAATATAGCAACCATCTTTCTACCGATATGTTTTTCAAGGATTTGAAACACAGAAGGAGGAGGGCCAACGTTAGACATAGCCTTTCAATTTAACTATTATTCTGCATAAAAGCTTTTACATTTTAAAATTAAGATTTTAAACATAATTTTCCTTTTATCTGCAATTTTATTTAATTTGATTTTTAAATATTCTTTAATAAAATGGTTATTTTTTCAGTCTTTTTATAATTCCATTTATGTTAAAAAGGTTTGATTTAATTTCTTTGCACAGCAAATTTAAGTAGAACTATACAAGCATCAATATAACATTAATATTTTTGAGAACTCCCCAAAAATATACTAAAGAGGCATCATGTTGACAGACGATTCAACAGATAAATACATTGACAAGATAGTAAAAAGATACTACAAATTATTTGGGCTTCCTTCCCAACTTAAGCTAGTTGTATATCTTGGATTGTTATCTTTACATGGTGGACTCTTAGCAATTCTACCTTTGAGCCTTTCTTTAGAAAATCTTGTTTTTGGTCTATACTTTGGAATTCTTTTTATAATTATGACACTAATCGCTGACTTAATAATCAGCCACTGGCCAATGAAAA
>JARRMA010000040.1:0-26724 GCA_037386505.1 Candidatus Bathyarchaeota archaeon | reverse complement strand
TATTTTATAGCTTCTTTTGGTGGAAGTGAAACACTACAATTTCTATGTCCTGTCCAATGATATTTACCATACGCAGGGTTAGTTTCTATTGTATATTTGAAACGCTTTTCATCTTTTTTGCGAATTGTATCAACTACATCCATATATGACAATTGATCAAGTTCTAAGACATTTGCCTCTCGTCCAATTCTCCATGGCCAAGGACTATGACAATCACTATTTGAGATTAACGTAAACCGATCTAATGAGCTGAGTCTCCAATTCATAGGTGGGTCTGATGATAACCCAGTTTCTAGAGCATGAATATGTTTAGTCATATCTTCATAGCAATCTTCAATGGTATCAAAACCACTAAATGCACCAAAAAGGCTAAACCACGGAGTCCAAACATGAGCAGGAATAATTTCATTTTGATCTGAAATCTGCATAATCTCTTCTACAAGCTGTGAAGAAGACATATTTAGAAATGGTCTACCATCTATTTCCAGATTCCCAAAATGGGTCAATCGATTATTTATTTGATCAGCAGTTTCTAAGTTCGGTGTGAATATAACATGATGTATCTTTTTAGATTTCTCACCTACATTGTATATGGTAGAGACTTCAGCAGTCAACATAAACATTATAGGTATTTCATGTTGTACTACCTGACAATAAAGGTTGGATCCAGCAACTTCTGTTAGTTCATTAGACAATTCTTTGAACCATTTAGGGTGAGTGAAGTCACCGGTTCCAACTAAATTCAAACCTTTCATTCTTGCAAAACGAGATATCACATTTATTTTCATCCTCTGGCTTGTTGCACGACTAAATCTACTATGGATATGAAGATCGGCTATAACCCTCAAATCTTACACCAAATTAGTTGTTCCACTATAATACAATAACAATATCTAAAGAGATTGCTAAAGCAATAGATTTTCTAACAAATTACAAAAAAAGGGAGCCTTGATTTAAGGCTACTATTGGAGGTACTGCTGTTGTTTTTTTGCTGAAGAAGAAGGCTTCATTTTTTCTATCGTTTTCTCGAAGTCTTTCATTTTTATTTTTAGATCTTTAATAGTGTCTTTGGCTTTTTCTAATGTTTTGCTCTTTGTAATGTGCTTTTTGATGACTAACATTGAAGTTGTATTAGCTAAGGCAGCCAAATCAGCTCCAGTATATCCATCAGTTTTTTCTGCTAGAACACTGATTTTAACATCGTCAGCTAATGGTTTTTTATCCAAATGAATTTTTAATATCTCTTTTCGAGCTTCCACATCTGGAACAGGAACACTAAGAAGTCTATCAAATCTTCCTGGTCGAAGTAAAGCAGGATCTACAATATCGATCCGGTTTGTTGCTCCAATAACCACAACATCTTTTAATTCTTCCAAACCGTCCAATTCTGTTAATATTTGGCTGATCACCCGTTCTGTGACTTGTGAACCACCATATCCTGAACCTCGAACAGGGGTAATAGAATCAAGCTCATCAAAGAATATTATAGTTGGCGACGCTTGTCTTGCTTTTCTAAAAACTTCGCGAACTGCTTTTTCAGATTCTCCAACCCACTTACTCAGTACTTCTGGACCTTTGATGCTGATGAAATTTGCTTCACTCTCATTAGCAACCGCTTTTGCCAGCAGAGTTTTTCCAGTACCCGGAGGACCATACAACAAAACACCTTTAGGGGGAGATGTATTCATATGAGCAAATATTTCAGGATATTTTAAAGGCCATTCAATTGCCTCCTGCAATTCTTCTTTTACTTCTGCCAAACCCCCAATGTCCTTCCATTTTACATTAGGAACTTCAACCAATACTTCTCGCATAGCAGAAGGTTCAATCTCCTTGAGCGATTCCTGAAAATCATTCATTTCCACAATTATTTTATTCAATATCTCGACTGGAACACTATCAGCTTCGAAATCTATTTCGGGTAAAATTCTTCTTAGAGCATGAAGAGCAGCTTCTTTTGTAAGCGCTTCCAAGTCGGCACCAACAAAACCATGAGTAATATTAGCTAATTGTTTTAAATCCACATCTTCAGCTAAGGGCATACCTCTACTGTGAATCTGTAAAACTTGAAGTCTACCATCTTTATTAGGAACTCCAATCTCGATTTCTCGATCAAAACGGCCAGGTCTACGTAAAGCTGGATCTAAAGCATTAGGTCGATTCGTTGCCCCAATGACAACAACCTTACCACGAGATTGAAGACCATCCATAAGGGCTAACAATTGGGAAACGACTCGTTTTTCTACTTCTCCCGTTACTTCCTCCCTTTTTGGTGCAATTGAGTCCAACTCGTCTATAAAGATTATACTGGGAGCGTTCTCTTGAGCCTGTTCAAAAATCTCTCGTAAACGGCCCTCACTTTCTCCATAAAACTTACTCATTATTTCTGGACCACTTATACTAGCAAAATTTGCATTTGTCTCACTAGCCACCGCCTTTGCTAACAGAGTTTTACCTGTTCCAGGTGGTCCATGAAGAAGTACACCCTTTGGGGCTTCTACACCTAGTCTTTCGAAAAGCTCTGGATATCTAAGAGGCAATTCTATCATCTCCCGAACTTTTCGAATCTCATCATTTAATCCGCCTATATCCTCATAAGTTACTCTAGGAACTTCCATAGCTGTAGCTTTAGCTGGTTTATCGCTCAAAACAATCTGAGTAGATTGAACAACCATGACTGCAGCTGTAGGTGGTTGAACACCAGTTACAATTAAGTTTATTCTACGACCCATGATTCCTAAGGGAATAATATCTCCTCTTGAAATTACACGATTTTCTAGAATTTGCTTAAGATATTCCTCACCTCCAGTAATCCGTAACGGTTCTGTAGGTGCAATAGTGACCTTGTTCGCTTTCTTAGCTTCTACTTTTTTTACATCAACTTTTTCATCTATACCAGAACCTGCATTATTTCTAGTATATCCATCTATTCTGATTATTCCTTTGCCAGTATCTTCTTGATATCCTGGCCAATATATTGCAACAGTTTTTTTCTTACCGTGGATTTCAACAACATCCCCAGCAGAAAGACCGATTTCAGAACTAACCTTCGGGTCAATTCTAGCTATTCCACGACCCACATCACGCGATTGGGCCTCAGCTACGCGAAGAGAAACTTGAGACATAAAATATCACCTCATTTTTTTATTATAATCTTACAAGTCTATATTTTCGTTGTTTATCATTACATATAAATATTACCAATTTCCCATATTTGCAACTCGATTAATAAAAAGTTTCAAGAATTTTGCCATTATGAACCGTTTTAGACCATTTATGTGTCTTTTTACGTGTAATTTTGCAAAATGAAAGATCTAATAAGACTTTTAGACAAATTAAAACATTTACGAAGAAGGTTATAAATAATAGAGGGATAAGCCAGCATATTCTAGTTCTTTCATCCAAGTATGCTCCTATTCCAACTTCAAAGAAAGTCTGTTTGAACAAACAATAACATAACCCCGAGTATCCAGGCTAAAGCAACTAATATCGGGACAAAATAGATATTGAGAAGCAACAAACCATCAATCTTCTCACGCACACATAGATTTTTGCTCTTAATAACAGGAAATAGATGTTTGAATGCACATTGCATATGACCCTTCGCCCATCGAGATCGTTGTACCCAATAAGAATGCCAATCTTCAACCGCTTCTTCATAGCATTCAGCTTCATTTACATATTTGACCTTGAATCCTGCTAAAATAATCTTGAATGTCAGATCTGTATCTTCAGCAAGAATATCCGGATCCCAACCTCCCAGTGATTCAATTATGGTTTTTCTGAATCCTCCAACAGTACCTCCAAATTGAGGAATAAGCCCCAATTGATTTCGAGCAAATTGATCCACTCTATATCCCCCTATTCGTTCCAAAGTAATTAACCGAGTGACAAGACTGCTAGGTTCATTTAGAACGGTTACTCTTCCTTGAACTGCTCCAACTTTAGGATCTCGAAAGTATATCGTTAATTTTTCAACAATATCAAATTGAGGCAAATAATCTGCATCAAAGAAGTAAATTATTTCTCCACGAATAAATTTTAAACCACAATTCAATGCTTCTGGTTTTCCTTTTCCACCATCATTCGCGTTTCTTCTAACAACTTTAATGAAAGGATAAATTTTGGCAAATTCTTTTGCAATTTCATATGTTCTATCTGTTGAAGCGTCATCTATTACAATTACTTCGAATTTATTTTTTGAATAGGTTAATTCAGTCATTCTTTGAAGGATTCTTCGTATTACATGCTCTTCATTATGAGCGGGGATCATAATAGAAATATATGGTTCAAAATTTGCTTCGTTAGAATATATTCTAACCGGTTTGTGTGTATTAAATAATACAACAATTGTAAAGATATAATGTCTTATTACGTAAGTCAAAATAAGCATAACTAAAATCAATAATGAAAAATTTAAGAACAATATCAATTTCTCATTGATCCTTGAAGTTTTTGTTTCTTAGATGAAAGTACAGATAAACTAAATGACCAAAATGCTACTAACCATACAAAATCAGTCAGCGGTTTAACAAGAAAAAATATTATTTTTAAAATTTCTACACCTGGATAAAAAAACAATTGTTCAAAAATTGTCTGCAAAATACACCATAGAACTCCCACAAGGTTTCCTGATATTAGAAGAATAAATTTGTAGCGAAATGAACCATCTAAAGGGAATAAGAGAAACACAAAAAGTAAGTTAAAGAATGCCAGAGCCACGATAGCTGGATTATCAAAAAGACTAACCAATAGAATATAAATGAATAATATAGAGATCATCAAAACTATACCTACTGCTAAGTGAAAGAAATTGGGTTTAAATTTTAGATACCCAACTCTTTCAACTGTCTTTTCCATAAGAAGCCCGAATGAAAAAATTCTGCAAGTTTGTTTAAAAAGTTTGTTGAACAGAAACGATTTTTCGTCAAAATGTAATTAAAAAAATATTTAGTAATACAAAATAAATTGAAATTCCATTCTCTACTATAATTTATATCCAATCTTTCTGAGAAATGATTTTCTTTCTTGAATATCTTTTTCAGTTTCAATACCTTTAGTTTTTAAGCCGTCTATTACTCCCAAAATTCCTCGACCTTGTTCATTTTCAACAATTATTACATCAATTGGATTAGAAGTTGCAGCATGTATTGTACAAACTTCGGGAACTTGTTTGATTTTATCTAGAACATTAATTGGAAAAGCATCTTTCAAAAAGATGATAAAGCAATGACCACATTTTAGTTTCAAAGCTTGAATCGAAGCATGGTTCTTCAACTTTGCATTATTTCCCTCAATTCTAACCAAGCAAGGTCCAGAAGCTTCGCAGAATCCTATTCCAAATTGGATTTTTGGAACAGCATTGATTAAAGCCTCATAAAGATCTTCAATTGTTTTAATGAAATGGGAGGTGCCCAAAATTACATTGCAATTTTCAATCATATCTATTTTAACGATCTTTAGCTCCATCAATATTCCTCAGTCATATTTATGTCTTAGAATTTTATAGATTTTTTATGAAATATTCTATTCCCACTCTATTGTAGCTGGTGGCTTATGAGTTATGTCATATACAACTCGAGTTACCTGTGGTAATTCATTCGTTATTTTTGTTGAAATCCTTTCAAGAATATCATATGGAATTCTTGCAAAACCAGCAGTCATAGCTTCCTTACTTTCTACAATTCTAACAGCTATCGTAAAACCATAAGCTCTAGAATCACCCTTAACACCTGTACTTTTGGTTGCTGTTAATACAGCGAAGTATTGCCAAAGGCAATCACCGAGATTTGTTTTTTCAATCTCGTCTGTAACGATTTTGTCTGCTTTCTGTAACAATTCTGTTTTTTCTTTTGTTAATTCGCCAATTATTCTAACCGCTAAACCTGGCCCTGGAAATGGTTGCCTTTTAACTAGTTCATTGGGTAAATTCAAAATCTTTGCTGCCTCTCGAACTTCATCTTTGTATAGATCACGTAAGGGTTCGATTATTGCCTTGAATTCTATTTTTTCGGGTAGTCCTCCTACATTGTGATGTGTTTTTATGGTGTCCGAATGTTTTCTGAATCCTGATTCAATTCGATCTGGATAGATTGTTCCCTGGATAAGATAATCTGCTGAAATCTTCTTAGCTGCTTCCTCAAATACCCGGATGAACTCTTCTCCGATTATTTTTCGTTTCCTTTCTGGATCAATAACTCCTTTTAGTCGTTTCATAAATCGATCTTGAGCTCGAATTAAAACAATATTTACTCCAAGTTTTCTGAATGTGTTTCCAACATATTCTGTTTCGTTAAGACGCATGAAACCATGATCTACATAAATGGCTAAAAGTCGTTTTCCAAGAGCTTTGGTAGCTAGGAAAGTAGCTACACTTGAGTCTATTCCACCACTTAAACCTATTATTGCTGNNNATAACTGATTGCGGTTTCCAATTTGGTTTACAATTACATACATCAAAAATGAAGTTGTGGAGCATTCTCATTCCGTTTTTTGTATGGACTACTTCAGGATGCCATTGAAGACCGTATATTTGTTTTGTTTTGTGGTGATAAGCCGCGATTGAACAGCTTTCTGTAAATGCTAGCATCTCATAATTAACAGGTAACTCGTAAACTGAATCACCGTGACTCATCCACACTTTTTCTTTTTGATTTAGATTTTTAAGAATACCTATAGGTTTTTCAATAGTGACATTTGCTATTCCATATTCTTTTGTTTTTCCTTGCTTCACTTTTCCATTTGAAAGATAGGCAATAATTTGGTGCCCATAGCAAAGTCCAAGAATTGGAATTCCTAACTCCAAGATGTTAGGATCTAATTTTGGGGCATCTTTCTCATAAACACTCCATGGACCCCCAGAAAGGATCAAACCCTTTACATTTAGGGTTTTATTTAGCTCTTTAATTTCTCGTGGTGTAATGCTACATGGCACAATTTCAGAGTATACTCTTTGTTCTCTTACTCTCCTTGCTATGAGATTACAATATTGTCCACCAAAGTCTAACACTAAAATTGTGTCATATTTCATAGTAGCGCCTCACAAGAATTTTAAATCAAACGAGCATCTTTTAAAGGCTTCTTAATAATTATCTAAGAATTTAATATTTTTAGATTCGAATCATTTCTTCAATTGGAATGAAACAGTGGGGAGCAAAAGTCGCAATTTGCTCTCCTTCTTCAACCATAGCTGCACCTGGAACTATGCCTCCAACCATGCAAATACCAAACCTGTCCATACCGATGGGTATTCCTAAAACCGATTCATTTGGTTCTCCTAAGACTAAAACTCCTCCCCATCCTTTTTTGTGTTGATCTTCAAGGATTTTAACCGTTTTATCTCTTGCTTCAGAAGGTATTTCCCGAAGAGTAGCCAGTAACATTCCTGAACCAGTTTTTAATATTCTAGAGATAGAAGTCATTTTCCTGTAAACGAATACTTCCAAAGGAGGTATAGTTGTTCCTTCATAGGATATTATCTCCACAAACCTGATGGGGTTTCGGTTTACTACTTGGACAAGACCTCCGTATTTGAAGAAAAGGGGAATCCCAGAATGGATTAGAATACTATCTAATGTCAAATTACAAACAGTAAATAAAGCAAATTTATCTTTGGGCACAGATATATCGCAGTATTCTTCTTTTTCGTTTAACATCTTAATATATGGTGCAGATAGAAGATTCATATTCTGAAGATCTTTCATTGTTTCTATTGCTTTCTCTTGAAGATTTTTGTTTAATATAGAGACATTTGCCACTACAGAACCCGAATCTCTTGCAGGATCATAAGTTGCTGAATAAGCTAATGACATAAACCTAGTGGTAGTAAAACCAAGTCTTTGAGTTGCAAGTGACCTACTAAGTTCCTCAAGACCAAGTTGGGTTATTGTTCTCCCTCTTCGGTTATGGCCCAATAAGAAACCTTTAGCTTCTAAAAGTTGAAGGTGATATCTTACAGTTCGTTCACTTAGGAGAAAACCTCTTTTTCTTAATTCACGCTTTAATAATGTAGATCCAACAGGAGAGGCAAATTCACTTAATATTCTTAATATTTCAATTTCTTTTCTCGCGCTTTCATTCTCAATTGATATTAACCTTTCCCCCAATTAATTGAACATTCTATCAATCAACTTTTTTACTTATCGGTTTTAGCCTCCTCTTAGCTTATAATTTCATTCAAAACTTGAAAATTTGATTCAAGAATTTTAGCATTACCAGTTTTTCACTCTTTTTGATCCATAAATCTAGGAGAGTCATAATTAAAAATCTAGAATATTTAATTCATATTATGACTGTTTTATTAATTATTTTCCATTTTTATCAATATTAGACATTTATGAAAAAATAATATCTTTATATGAAATAATTCTTTCATAAGAATAAATCAAAATATGACATACGTCATATTTAAATATTGCTTTTACTACATTATACTGATGAAAATAACGGGGGAAAAAATAATGACAAATCAGTTGATCAAAATCGGATGCCCAGAATGTGGTAATGTAGATCTAATTCTTGATCCGGAAATGGGAGAATATGTTTGCGGACGTTGTGGTCTAGTCGTAGAGGAGAATATTCCTAATCAAGAAGCTGAATGGAGAGCATTTACACCGCAAGAGAGAGATTCAAAAGCAAGAGCAGGAACACCTACAAATTATTCGCATTACGACAAAGGATTATCTACTGTTATCAGAGTGGAGAAAGATGCTTTAGGTCGCCCCCTATCACCAAAAGTCAAACAACAAATGTGGCGTCTTCGAAGATGGCAAACCCGATCGAAAGTGCATGCATCCCAAAGTAGAAATTTGATGCTTGCCATGAGTGAGCTTCAAAGGCTTTCTGACATTCTCCATATGCCATCCTCAGTACATGATATGGCTGCGATTGTCTACAGAAAAGCTTTGAACGAAGGGTTAGTCAGGGGAAGAAGTATTGGAGGAATGATTGCTGGAGCTTTATACGCTGCAGTTCGATTCACTAAACTTCCAAGAACTTTGAAAGAGATATCTGAAGCTAGCCAGAGAACTTCAAAGGAGATAGCCAGATCATATGGTGTTATAGTCAGGAATTTGGATATGCGAATGCCAATAGATGACCCATCCGACTATGTGACAAAGGTTGCTGAAAAAGCTAAGGTCAGCAGTGACGTCGAAGGATTGGCTATTCAACTTATAAGAGCAGCTAAGAAGAATTTTGCCACAACCGGCAAAGATCCCTCTGGTTTAGCGGCTGCCGCACTTTATCTTTCTGCTAGGATGTTAAAGGAAAAAACGACACAGGCTCGACTTGCCAAAGCTGCAAATGTAACTGAGGTTACTGTTAGAAACAGGAAACGCGATCTAATGAAAAGTCTTAATCTTAAGAAAGTATAATCTGAAATTCCTCAATTTTTTTATTTCTTGCTAATTTTTCAAGGTCATACAAAGTTAAATTTAATTTTTTAAAAAATTTTTATTAAAATGAACAAATTATAAGATTTAATAAAAATTACAAAAAAGTCTTTAAAGGCTATTGCTGAATATGATGAAATAGGAGCGACAGAAAAAAGTGTTAACGTTACGGAGGACTCACGATCCAGAAATGGATCAAGGACTCTACACGTTCAACTGTGTGCTTGACAAACAACAAAAGAAAAAAGTGATTGAATCAAGGAGGCTAATCTGGATGGACGGAAGTGACAGCGATGATGAAGACCAACATAGCTGGTACTCTGTCAGCAAGGAGATTCAAATCTAATTTTTTCCAGTCCTTGTTTTCTTTATCATTTGATACAATTGGATTACTAACTGGAACATTACTAATTCTATACCTCGGAGTGCTCTCGATCAAAGAAGCCCCATGGGCTTTATTCCTTTTTCCAGGGATTTTAAGTATAAGAGGTGCAGTTGGTGGTTTATTTAGTGGTCATCTAGGAACAGGATTGCATTTAGGAACTGTAAAGGCGACAATAAGAAAAAATACACAAGAATTTCAAACAATTATTCGTGTAATTATTACCCTAGCTTTTGTAAGTGGTATTTGTGTTGGAACAGGAACTTGGTTATTTGGTTTGTTTTTCTGGAATGCATCTTTAATTGATTTTATTTATTTGTTGATTGTGATCACAGCAACAATGGCCTTATCGGTAGTATTTGTTTCACCATTGACCATTTTATTTTCTATTTTTTCGTTTAGAAGAGGGTTAGATCCAGATGTTATTGTGTATCCTATTACTTCGCCAGTGTCTGATATTATAAATACTGGGTGTTATGTTCTGAGTTTAGGTCTTTTTTTCATGTTTGGTTCAATTGGGCGCTATCTTATTTTAATACTCGATATTATTTTCATTTCTTTCGTAATTTATATCTTAATTCAAAATATTAAAGAAACAAAATTTATTGAGACAATCAAAGAATTTCTTTTGACCTTGATGTTTGTTACAATAATTGTAAATATTACTGGCTCTCTTTTAAACAGAATTAGTGGTAGAGACATTTATTCTGTTTATCCTGCCATAATTGCAACAATTGGAGGAGTTGGATCAATAATAGGTTCAACCGCTACTACAAAACTCGCTTTAGGATTGATTAAACCTTCATTTTTTTCCTTAAAAGAGCATGCAAATGAGATATTTGGGGCATGGTTCGCTTCTATTATAATGTTTTTAAGTTATGCATTCTTGTCAACTTTTATTAGCGGAATAAAAAATTTATTGGAGTTGATTTTTTTCACAAGTCAACTCTTAATGACTAATTTTTTTGCGGTTTTGATTATGCTTGTTGTTTCTTATGCAATAGCAATTTACACTTTCAGAAGAGGGTGGAATCCGGATAACTTTGTGATACCGATTGAAAGTTCGTTAGCTGATACAGTAACAACCGCTTCTATCCTTTTGGTACTCACGATTATTATCTAAAATAATCTTCTACTTTTCTTTAGTACTTAAGATGTTTCTGCCTGAAGCCAAAGATTCGAAATCAGCTTCTCCTTCAGCATAACCTGCAGCAATCAAGATATCTCCCGCTTTAATCACTGTAGATGGTCGGGGTCGCAACCACCATTTTCCTCTTCTTATAACCAATACCCACATTCCTGTGTCCTCTTGGATTTGAGCTTCTCTAATCTTTTTTCCAACAAAAGGAGAATCTTCTGAAACGATTACTTTGGTTACTGTTTCTTCTGCTTCTTCTATAACAAGTTTTAAAATGGGGTGAGGTTCTAAGCCTCTTAGAACTACATCAGCAATTTCCATCGCTGCATCTGCAATCTTCTCTGTGACTACTCCAAGCCTAATCAAGCCAAGGAAATCTTTTGATTCTTTGGGTGAAAAACCACTGGATAAAACTAATATTTCAAATTCTGTATGTAGATCATCCATATGATTTTCTAAAGCTTCAACTTCTTCGGCTAATGAGCGACTGTTTAGGAAAAGGGAAGAATATGCGAGATCGATCATGAGTTCAGATGTATCTTTTAAAACGACCAATCTATCAACAATTTCTTTGAAATGCTTTTCTGTTATAGCCAACTTTATTCTATCCTAAATTTACAACTCTTTTTGTTTACCAGAAGCTAAATCCTTTAATTCTTCGATACCATGAGGGGCTCCTCTTGCTATTAAGACATCATTATCCAATATTTTTTCCTCGTCATTCGGATCTATGAGCCATTCTCGATGTCGACGAATAGCTATTACATCAACTCCGATGGTGGCAGCTAATTCTAGGATTCCAAGTTTTTTATTTACAAGAATTGAACTTGGTTTAACTATAGCTCTAGCTAATCTTTCCTCAACTTGCTCGAATGCTTTACGTACAATTGGATGAATTCCAATATTTTTTAGAACAATAGCTGCAATATCAGCAGCGGCATCTGATATTTTATTAGTAGCTGCTGCTACAGTTGTCACTGCTGTTAGATGCTCAGCATCTTCTGCATCTCTAGCTGCAAGCATAGTATTCATATCTATAATGTAATCCAGATAGTCGACACGTTTTTCAAGTTCCATTACTTCTTCTGCTAATTCATGACTATTAAAAAGGGCCGATGAATAGGCTAGATCGATCATGATTTCAGATACATCTTTCATTTCTGTTAAGGCTTCGCGAACAGAGATGGGTCTATACTCAATTTTATCTGAATCTGCCAAGCAGAGAAAACTTCCTTAATAGTATTTTTCATATCATTTATCGTTGTTATTAATTACGGGGTTCACAATATATTCTAAAAATGACTCTTTTAATTTTATCGCATAAATCAATTAATTTTAGGGAATTAAAAGTAGTATTAGTCCAGTTGCTATTGGCATAGTGAGATTATCATTTAATGGTAATGGGAGTGCTTCAATAATCATTCCAAAGATAGCGGCGATCAAAGCCCTCAACGGATCAATAAATAATAAGATTCCGAAAAATGCAAACAAAAAACCAAATATTGATCCTTCCAAATTTTTTCCTTTATTGAAGGGAATACGGTGCTTACCAAATTTCATTCCGAATATATGAGCAAATCCATCACCTAAAGTTAAAATCGTTATTGCTACGTAACGAATTGGAGCAGGAAATATTAGAAGAGAAATAGCTATTCCCAGAGCAAAGTTGATTGGAGCTGTTGCAAATTCATAGAATTCCGTTTTATTAACAGCATTTAATGTTATTGATGAAAAAATAGGAAGATTTTTTCCGCGTACTCTAGCAACTTCTGATATTGTATAGATTAATGCTATTAGAAGTATTAGAAAAGCTGTTAAATTATTTCCTATAAAATATATACTGATAAAAGATATAAAAAAACTGCTCATGTGAATTATTTCTCTAACCCCTCTTCTTTTTGAAATCTTTTTTTGAGAAGTTTTGACATGTTCACCTGTTATTGGAACTAAAATTTCTGTCAGTGCACCTTTGGTAACAAAATCAGATTTCATAGTTAAAACAAAATCAGGATTATAACCTATTTTCAAACCACATAAAGGAAACATGGAAAGATTGTTTCTATCATCAGCAACCACTACACATTCTTCTTTAGTCAAATTTTCTTTTTCAAGTATCTTTTTTAAAACAATAGCTTTACCTCCAGATTTTAGAACGTCTCCCCCTATAACACCGAATACTTCTTCAACGCCCGGAATTAAAGGTATTTGTTTGTATAGTCTGTCAGCTTCTTTTTCACTGAGCCCTTTGAACATAAGAAATATTTTTTTCATTGTAGATTCAAGATTCAATAATCCAGTTTCATAGAGTGCCCCCAATAAAATTATTTTTATAAATCCTATAAATCCAACTTTCCTTGAAATTTCAAAAATTAGATATCGATTTTTTGGAATTATAATTCCTTCAATACCGGGATTTGAACCCGGGTCGGACGGGCGACAGCCGTCTATACTAGACCGGACTATACTACCAGGGCAACCTATTTCCCTAAAAAGAAGAGCACTTGTACTTAAATTTTTCATTCTAAAAAGATGAAATTAAAGATAAACATGAATCACAGATTATTTGTTCAGTCCATTTTATTAAGACAAGTTGCCCAAAAAATAAATTTGATGTTGATAACTTAGCTATTGATCAGTTTTAGAATCTCTTTTGCATTCGGTTCAACTGTTATTGGTCTATTAGCAAATTTATTATTTTGGTTGAAATGGTAATCTACTATTGAAGTTATATCCTTGAGGATATGTCCAGTAGCAATTCCTACCACAATGTCATCTTTTTTAATTATGTTTTGACTAATCAGCTTTTTTGCTCCAGCAACTGTTGCGGCCGAAGCGGGTTCACATCCAAATCCATTCCTGCTTACTATGGCCATAGCATCCATTATAGATTCATCTGAAACACTTGTCACAACACCATCAGTGAAGTCTAAAGTCCTCAAAGCCTTCTTTAAATTTACAGGTTTAAGGATCTCTATTGCGCTAGCCTTTGTTTTTGCCTTAATACCTTTTTCATCTACTTCGTGATAATAGTCATCGATTATTTTATCGTTAACAAATCCGTTGTTCCATCTTAATTTTCGATCATTATACAAATCATCTAATGTGGGTGCTCCTTTAGCAACAACAACTGCCATCCTTGGCTTTTTTTGTATCCAACCATATTCATAAAGTTCCATGAATGCTTTACCAAAAGCTGATGTGTTGCCTAAATTTCCCCCTGGAAATATAATCCAATCAGGAACATTCCAACGAAGATAATCCAAAAGTCTAAACATCATAGTTTTTTGCCCTTCAAGACGGAAAGGGTTTAATGAATTTACAACATAAATGCTGTTTTCATTTGAGAGAGCTTTAACCATCTCCATTGCAACATCAAAATCACCTTTTACCTGCAAAACTTTAGCACCATATGCCAATGACTGAGCAAGTTTTCCTTTGGCAATTTTTCCTTCCCCAACAAGAATCACAGCCTCCATATCTAACTCATTTGCCGCAAATGCTGCCGCAGAACTTGAGGTGTTTCCAGTAGATGCGCAAATAACTTTCTTAGCTCCAACCATACGTGCATGAGTAAAAGCTGAAGCCATACCATTATCTTTAAAAGATCCTGTAGGATTATCTCCTTCAAATTGTAACCAAAAATTCTCAGTTTTTGTACCAATAAAATTGGCAACTTTGGTTAATTGAAAGGGTTTAGTTCTTCCTTCAGCTCCATCTAGAGATACCAATTTTTTATTTAATTCAGAAAAATTTTCAGTATCAACATCAGCAAAATTTAGTAACTCACGATATCTCCAAACACCGCTTTCATTATATATATTCTGTCTATGATTAAGTCGTTCAGAAAATTTCTTTTGAAGACTTGTTGGGAAAACTCCAGTGTATTTTACATCTAAAAGTTCACCACATACGCAAGTAGTTCGACGTTCAGTAGATTCGAATTTTTTTCCACAATAAGGAAGAATACATTGTAACCAGCTTTTTGTTTGCATAGAAAATTAATCAACAAGCTCCTCTTTTATAGTTAACTTCATCCAATTGGCCAAAAGACTGCTAAGAAGCCTAGAAAAATTCTTAAATACTATTTGATAAATGCGAACCTATTATGGGTCAAAAGGTTGATGTAACTAACCCAGTCCATGGTTTTCCAATAGTTCTCACCGGCTCAGCTACTGATATGAGTGACTTTAATCTAAGTCCATTTAGAGCATTTACTGGAGGTTTCCCAACTGCAATTTTACCACGGTTTCTACTTAGAAAATATTTGTACCCAAGAGTCCCCACAAATGGAAATCATAGCGCCAAATTTGCACCTTATGGATTACGAAAAATTGAAGCAGCTCTAATTAAAGAATTCGGAGAAGAAAAAGTTGTTGTAACTCACCCTTATGATTTAAAAAATTTTGTAGGTCCAGAAACAAAAGTAATTGGAATATCTTCAATGGAACCAATAGGAATTGGATTTGTCAGCCGCACATATACATCTCTAGTAGGTTTTGGAGGAGAACCTGTAGCTGCAGCCGAATTTCGAAATCTAATAACAAATCCAATAATTAAGAAGTGGAATGCCAAAATAATTCTTGGTGGAGCTGGCGCTTGGCAAATCCATAAAGCAAAATTACAAAACGAATATGGAATTGACTGTATAATCATAGGTGAAGGGGATAAAATTGCTTTGGATATTTTTCATAAAGCAATGAAAGGTAAAAAACTTCCCAGAGTTGTTGAATGTAAGTCTCCTAATTTAAATGAAATTTTTCCAATTGTCAATCCCTCAATTTTTGGTACTGTAGAGATTACCCGTGGTTGCGGACGTGGATGTAAATTTTGTTCACCTATGATGAGAGAACGTTATTCGTTGCCGATGGAACATATTCTCAAAGAAGTGAGGATAAATGCTAAAAATGGTACTAGAATGATTATCCTTGCCGGTGAAGATATTTTCTTGTATAAATGTAATAAAGAGTTCTTACCAAATCATGAGGCTATTGTTGAATTAATTAAATCAATTGCTTCAGTTCCCGGTGTAGAATTTATCCAGCCTGCTCACGCAGCTTTGGCTCCAATGGTTTTTGATCCGAAAATAATTGATGAGATTGGTCCAATTCTTCAAGAAAAATCTTATTGGGTTACAAATGGCATAAGACATAGTTCTGTAGAAGTGGGTATCGAAACAGGAAGCATTCGACTTATGAAGAAGTATATGCCAGGTAAAATGCTTCCATATAAACCCGAAAATTGGATTGATGTAGTTATTAAATCAATTGAATTAATGAATAATAACCATATTTGGCCATTAGCGACTTTAATTATTGGTTTGCCAGGAGAAACTGAAAAAGATACAAAATCAACACTTGATCTTGTACAAAAATTAGAACATAAAAATCTATGTTATGTCCCTTTGCTTTTTACTTCAGAGGAAGAGTGCATGCTTAAAGAATCTAGGCATATGAATCTTAAACAGTTAACACCACTCCAATGGGAACTTCTCGCCACTTGTTGGAAAAGATTTGGCCCAATGGCCATCTAGAATTGTTGCAATGTTTTCTTATGCATTATATTATAGATGGAAACATGGAAAAAAGACGTTATCACCGCTCCTTAAACTTTCAGGAATAAACATTGAGAAAACGAAATTAATAAGATAATTCAATGGCGGGCCCGAGGGGAATTGAACCCCTGACCCTCGGATTTCTTTACCATATAGTTTAAAAGTCCGATGCTCTGCCTTGCTGAGCTACGGGCCCTCCTAGCTTTTTGGGATAAAGGAATAAATTAAGCCTTTCTATCCTCTGAATTCAAATGAAGATAAGAAAGGGGTTAAAAACATTGGAAAAAAAGGAAAATTTAGGAATTGATAGATTAGTTTTCGATTTATCAAGCAGTGTCTTGACGAGTTTTTTCTAAATATTTTAGAGATAATGGTTTTAGTGTTCGTTCGTCGTTTGTGGTCATCAGAAAGCTTTGTGTATCTTGTAGATTTTCTCCCCATTCTGATTTTAAGGAGTCTATGAAAGTTGAGAACTCGGAGTAATTTTTATGAAAAGAGATTATTGAGTAATCCATTCCTATGCCTTCACCTCCTGCGGCGAAGATTATGTTAGGATTATTCATGGTCCATTTCTTTGCTTCTTCAGTGACTATTGAAGCACCTTTAGATTTAATAAATGTAAAAGCCATTATTTCGAAGCCAAGCTCTGTCCAATCAGGTATTACAGTATAATCGACAATTGCAGTTTTTTCAAGTCTTTGTCTCATCCGGGTTATTGTAGGTTGTGAAACACCTATAATTTTAGCGATTTCTCTGTCGCTTCTCTTTGCATTTTTCATAAGCTCAAACAGTAGCTTGAGCATTCTTTTTTTCATCATGGCTAAAGATTCATATTACAGGGAAATATAAATATTATGCATTATTCAAGGGAAAGATATGACTTAAATAGACATAAAATCATTAAAGTTGTTATTATATACCCATTAATAAAGTAATGATTAAAATTTTTGTTTACTTGCTGATATAGTCATTTTGGCAGTAATAAGGTTACATTGTAAATTTTTCTCCCCCTGTAAGGATACGTTCCAATGCAGAACTAACATTAATTATTCCCTCATTCGTTTTTCCTGATACAGGTATTAGCTGAAAATCCAAACCTAAACGACAAATAGCTTGAATCATGTCTTTACTAAGAAGTCTTCTTGTTCCACTCAGTTTTTCATCTATTACATTCTCAAGAATTTGAGGGTCGGTAGACCATTCAATGATTTGGTCAGCTTTTTTGGGAGGAAGAAGATCACATTTTGAAAGGACATGTAACTGTGGAAAGAAGAAGCGATTATAAACTGCAGCGGAAAGAAACATATTCGAAACATAATTTAGAGGATTAAACGAAAAAACTGCATCAAATAGGTAGATTATTGCTTTTTGATCTCGTGTTAATTCGTTTGCAATGTAAGGACCACTTGCTCTAAATGCGAATAATTCCATTTGACCTGGCGTGTCAACAACTACAACATCGGATTGAAGGTCTTCTATTTCTCCTCCAATTCGGTGAGTTTCTTCTGCAATTAAATCAGTTGCTAATACTAAGGCTCCATTAGGTCCAAGGTTGTAATTTTCCATGATTTGATTGATGTTTATTCGATTTCTAATGTCAATGTCAGGTGAATAAGGTAAATTTACAACTCCTGGATCTAAATTTACAGTTATGGTCTTCTGTTTACTAACTTTAAGCCATTCAGAAAAGGAGGCTGTAAAAAGAGATTTACCAGCTCCCGCAGTCCCAATTACAAAAATAATAACCATTAAAGCACCTTAAATAATGTGAAATTTTTAGGAATATATTTTGTTTGATTTTTATAATTAAGTTTCGATGTTTTGGTTAATTATCTTTCCACCGTTTTTCTTAATAAAATCTGTGAGTTCAATTAACGCTTTTTTCAAATCTTTTTCAGCTTCATTTATTGTTTGAGCTTTCGTAGAAAGATGAAATTCTATGAAGGGAACATTTTCAGTTCCTCTCGGATGAGATTTTATATAGACTCTAGGATTGTTTTTCATCACCTTATCGATGAGCGGTGCTACTGAGGATTCCATTATCCCTTTAAATTCTATGCTTTTTTCAAGAAAATTAATTTTGTTTGATGGATTGATTTTTAATGATGTTCCTAAAGCAATAGCTATGCCCTCTAATGTCATATCATCAAATGTAGGACCTAAGCCTCCTGTTGTTATTATAAAAGCAGGTTTTCGATTAATTGCTTCTATTATGACATCTGATATTTCATTTAGTTTATCGCCTACAACTATTATTCGACTTACTAGTAAACCAAGATGAGTAATTTTTTTGGCTAAATATTGGGCGTTTGTATTTAGGGTTTTGCCTATTAGAAGTTCGTTTCCGATACAAATTATTTCCACAGTTTGATTCATTTTTAACTCCGAACTGTTGATAATAACTATTCTTTCATAAGAATAATAGTTTCGTGGTTATTTAACCAATAATTTAATGAAAAAGCCTGTAGTCTACTTTGTAAAACGTTACATTCTTTTGGAATCTATTTCTTCTTTCCGAGCCACCATTTTAAGTAATCATTTCTATGTTGTTGACGTTTCTCTTCTTCAGTCTCATATTGTGGTCTAAGTTTTTCTTTTAATTCGTAAAGTTCCTGAGGAGAGAGGGAAAGACCACAGCTCTTGCAAATGTAACGTTTCGTTTGAGATACATATTGTAATTCGCCGCCACATTCAGGACAATATCGCATGTTCTTCGCCTTTTCCTTTTTTGTTTCCACTTTACTATATAAATGTAGATGTTCAAAAACATCACTAATTCAATGTAGTCGAGTTTAGAAATTTTATTGGAAAATCTTTTTAATATTATTGAATTAGTATACTTGAATTGTCTAACTTATTTTGGTGTAAGAAATTGAGTGGATTATTTGGAACTAACGCATCACTTGGAATAGACATCAATCTTATATTTCAAGTAATATTGATTCTGATTCTAGTTTTTGCAATAGTTTTCAAAAGTAAAAAAGAATTCAAAATACATGGAGAATTAATGGGATTAGCTCTTATTTTCCATATTCTTTCCTTTCTAATTGTTATGTTACCAAGATTTTATACAGGTTTTGAATATTTCACAACTAGCACATCTGACATGATGGTACAAATTATTTGGATTCATGCAGTTACCGGCTTAATCGTGATAATTTTTGGAATTTTTATTGTGGGAACATGGTTAATACATCCCAAAAATATTACAACATGTTTTAGAAAGAAAAGGTATATGGATATCGCTGCAACTTTTTGGTTTATCTCGTTATTATTTGGGATAATTACATACATGAATTTCTATAGTTAAAGAAGTAATTAAATAATCATTTAATTCTTGGTCAAAGAATTTCATAAAAACATTGATTTTAGCACTTAATCATTTAGGAAATGAAATTAGTTAATCCAACTTCGTTTGCTAATTGAACAACATAATTCTTTTCTTCTTTTGTTAGAAGCCTTCGTATTTCACTTATTTCGTTAGCTCGCCATTTTGGACGATATTGGAACATTAAATTTACTCGAACAGAATTTCCAAGATTATTTGATATCCAGTTTAAGATAGGTTTTGTGCAGCACTCAA
Source organism: Candidatus Bathyarchaeota archaeon (assembly GCA_037386505.1). GTDB lineage: Archaea > Thermoproteota > Bathyarchaeia > Bathyarchaeales > Bathyarchaeaceae > Bathyarchaeum. The sequence continues at coordinate 6,678 of JARRMA010000040.1, read as the reverse complement.
GATGGCCAGGAAGAACTAATACTCTAATTATTAATTCTCCGTATTTTTTAGCATATAAATGATTTCTGGTGCATATCTTCCAATAATTTGGAGCATTTGAGATTCTTTGCGAACAGTTATCAGATCCATACTTAAAGTCAAGAAGATACACATCCACAAATCCAGTAAGTATTTTTGCAGTCTCAAGGCTATAGTAAGAATTTGAGTTCCAAATTATTGGGACATTTATATCAACATGTTTGAAGATTTCAAGCCAATGACTGACCCATGATGTGGGATCCCCACCTACTAGACTGATATTTTTGCATCCAAATTTCCGAAGTTTCTTTACTTCAGATGCTAGTTGTTTTTTGGAATAGATTTTTCCCGGTTCAATCCATTGAGATATGGTCCAGTTTTGACAGTGTAGACATCTTAGAGTGCAACCTAAAGTGAATATTGTTCCCGAAGGAATCAATTCTGGTTCTTCTCCGGTATGTGGGAATATCGTTGATACAGCAATTTCATTTCCGCATTTGCAATAACCCAACTCTCCTTTGAGTCTATTGCAACCACATTGTTGATGACAAAATCGGCAATTTTCAAGTATTTTTGTCGCGATCGTTATTTTAAGATCAAGAAATGATTTCTTCGAATTGGGGATATTGTTTAGTCTTTGTTGCCGTGCATCCAATTCTTTTTGTAAAGTATAGAACTTCTCAATAAGTCGATCATGTAATTTCCATAATTTATCAAGTGAGTCACTTTTACTGAAATCTGCAGATAGTTTTTTGGCAATAAGAAACTTAGCTGAGTTATTATTTTCCATAACATTGAAGTATCTACTTAAGTTAACCCTCACTTTCTTGTTTGAAAGCATTGTCTTCCTATCTTGCCAAATGTACATATTTTATCCAAAAAATGTTTGTAAAACATAAATTTATAGAAGATGATTAAGGAATTAAATTTGTTTTAATTCTTTTAAAAAATAGAACCTGATAATTAATGGTGCTCAGATAAATTCATATGCAATTTCAGGTAAACTAGATCGTGTTAAGAGGCATCATAATGAAAAAAACGTCTCAAATTTCAGGTTTTTACAAATTGACACCAGAAGAAAGAATAAATTATGTTAAAGATTTTGCAAATTTGACAGATAGAGAAACAAATATTCTTCTATCAAATGGTGCACTTGAAATGGAATTAGCTGATCGGATGATAGAGAATGTTGTTGGGACTTTTCCGCTCCCTCTTGGAATTGCTATGAATTTTCACATCAATGGAAAAGACTACATGATACCTATGGCTATTGAAGAGCCTTCTGTTGTTGCTGCTGCGACATATGCTGCTAAAATGGCATTAAAAACAGGTGGTTTCTTTACTAGTAGTACTGATCCTGTAATGATTGGTCAGATTCAAGCAGTGGATATAAAAGATCCATATGCTGCAAAACTAAAGATTTTGGCTGCCAAAAAAGAGATTCTGAAAAAAGCAAATGATCAGGATCCCATGTTGGTATCAGTAGGGGGAGGAGCAAAAGATTTGCAGGTTAAAGTTATTGATACAAAATCTGGTCCTATGGTCATATCTGAACTTCAGGTTGACTGTAGGGATGCCATGGGAGCTAACGCTGTAAATACAATGGCTGAGGCAGTAGCCCCTATGATTGAAAGTATAACAAAAGGAAGAGTATATCTTCGAATCATTTCAAATCTTGCTGTTAATCGATTAGCAAGAGCATTTGTGGTCATCTCCAAAGATTCTGTTGGTGGAGAGGAGGTAGTTGATGGTATAATTGAGGCATATAATTTTGCTGTTGTTGATCCTTTTAGAGCGGCTACACATAACAAAGGGATTCTAAACGGTATTATAGGTGTTGTCATTGCGACTGGAAATGATCACCGTGCAATAGAAGCAGGAGCACATGCATATGCAGTGAAAAATGGGCGGTACAGCACTCTTACGCATTGGGAAAAGAATAATGATGGTGATTTGGTAGGTTCTATAGAGTTACCTATGGCTGTTGGACTAATTGGTGGGGCTACTAAGGTTCACCCTACTGCCAAGATAGCGATCAAGATTCTAGGAGTGAAAACAGCTAATGAACTGGGAGAGGTGATGGCTGCAGTGGGTTTAGCTCAAAATCTTGGCGCGTTACGTGCTTTAGCTCATGAAGGTATTCAAAGGGGTCATATGTCGCTTCATGCTAGGAATTTAGCTATCACTGCTGGAGCTTCAGGAAAGTTGGTAGATATTATTGTTGAGCGAATGGTTGAGGAAAAGAAAGTGCGTATGGATAGAGCAAAAGAATTATTAGAAGAATATATGAAGGAGAAAAAAAGTTGATTATAATTCCAGGTCCAGCCTCTTCTAGTTTAGGAAATAATATAGCTAATAAAATGAATGTTCAAACCGTTGATATTATTACTAAATCTTTTCCTGACGGAGAATATGCTCTTAGGTTTAACAATGATGTAAACGATAGAGATGTCGTTATTGTTCAAACAACTGGACCACCGCAGGATACCAACGTTATGCAGCTTTTGTTGATTTTAGATGCTGCCAGAGATTTGGGAGCTAAAACTGTGACGGCTGTGGTTCCATATTTTGCTTTTGCAAGACAAGATAAACGATTTTTACAGTCAGAAGCTGTCAGTGCTAAAACTTTGGTTAAACTTATCGAATCATGTGGGGTTGACAGATTTATAACAGTTAATATTCACTCAGAAGATATTTTGGCGAAATTCAAGATTCCAACGATGAATCTTTCCGCTATAACTTTGCTTGCTGAGCATTTAAAAAGTATCGGATTAAATGGTGCTTTCTCTTTGTCACCTGACAAAGGTGCTGTGGAATTAGCAAAAGAAGCAAATGATGTTCTTGGTGGAGGATATGGTTGGTTACGAAAAAAACGTGATCGTTACACTGGTGAGATTCAGATAGAAGAAAAGCATTTGGATGTAAAAGGAAAAGACGTAATTGTTTTTGATGATATTATTAGCACCGGTGGAACAATAGCAAGAGCAATAAAGATGCTAAAGAGGCAGAAAGCAAAAAGAGTCTATGCAGCATGTGCACATCCATTACTAATTGGAGAAGCGAAAACTAAGATTCTTGCGAGTGGTGCTGAGGAGATAGTTGGTACAGATAGTCTATTTAGTTCAGTTAGTAGCGTTTCTTTGGCTCCGTTGATTGCCGAAGCATTACGTAGATAGGTGCCGTTTACTTGGCAAAACTTTTCTTTCTTATTTCAGGTGAACATCCAACACTGCCTATTTCAGAAGTCAAAGCAATACTTGAAGCTGAAGATGTCAAATATAAAATCTTAGAGAATTTGACCCAAGTTCTACGTATTGAAACTAATCCTAATTGTGTAGAAATGATAAGATTCAGATCTGCGCTAACAAGGGTTTGCTGCATAGAGATTTTCAATTGTAATGCTAATTTGCAGGAAATTCTAGGTAAAATTAATTCTCAAGTCATGAATGAATTTGTCGGTGAAGAGAGTTTTTCAGTAACCTAGAAGAAGACCTTTTTTTCACCCTACTGCGATGCCCGCTAAAATGTGTAGAACAATGGTAAATTTAGCTCAACCTAAAAAAGGTGATCTGTTGTTAGATCCTTTTTGTGGAACAGGGGGAATGCTTATTGAGGCTGGGCTCTTAGAATGTAAAGTAGTTGGTTTTGATGCAAAGCCACATATGCTTCGAGGTGGATTAAAAAATCTAAAATATTTTGAGATAGACCTGGAAGGTTTGATAATAGCTGATGCTCGTTTCTCTCCAGTAAACGAAGTGAATTGCATCGCTACAGATCCTCCCTATGGAAGATCAGCCAGCACATTAGGCAGCGCGACAAGATTAATTGTCGAAGATTTTCTTTACTCTGTTGCCGATACTATCCCCAGAGGAAGAAAAATTTGTATGGCTTCCCCTAAAAAGATACATATCAGTGAAACTGCGGAAGCTGCTGGATTCAATCATTTAGAATCTCACTTTGTTTACGTTCATAAGAGTCTGACAAGGGAAATTGTTGTTTTCGAAAGGATATAAAATTGAAACATAAATAAATTTACTGAAGTAAATTGAGTATGAGTTTAAAAATGGCAGACATTCATGTAATTTTTTTAGGAACAGGCGGTAGTGTACCAACACCAAAAAGGGGATTATCGGCAATTGCAATAAAAAGAAAAAATGAAATGTTGATGTTTGATTGTGGTGAAGGAACACAACGCCAGATGATACAGGTTGGGGTAGGTTTTCACAAAAAAACAAAAATTTTTGTTACACACCTTCATGGAGATCATGTTTTGGGTTTACCAGGTCTTCTTCAGACAATGTCACTTTTGGGTAGAAAAAATAAATTGGAAATCTATGGACCAATTGGAATTAAAGATTTCATAAATTCAATAAATCAGACTGTACATTTTACATTAACATTTCCTATTTTTGTCAAAGAAATAACAGAAGGAATAGTGTGTCAAGAAAAAGATTATACAATTACAGCTGTTAATTCAGCTCATATTGATCCTAGTTTAGCTTATGCATTCTTCGAGAAACATCGACCAGGAAGATTCAATGTTAATAAAGCCAATGAATTAGGGGTTCCGGAAGGACCATTATGGTCAAAGCTTCAGTCTGGAAAATCTGTTAAACTTTCTGATGGGAGATTGATAAAACCTTCCAGTATTTTAGGTGTTTCTCGTCCGGGAAGAACAATTATTTACAGTGGAGATACTGGACCATCAGAAAAAATTGTTAAATTAGCTAAAAATGCTGATTTGTTGATTCATGAAGCAACTTTCGATGATGAAATGAAGCAGAGAGCAATTGAAGATGGACATTCAACTCCCAGTATTGCAGCAGAAACAGCTAGAAAAGCTTGTGTGAAGCAACTCATTGTAACTCATATAAGTGCAAGATATAAAAATACAAATCTTCTTCTTGAGCAAGCAAAGAAGACATTCAAAAACACTAAAGTGGCAAAAGATTTTATGCAGTTAGAACTTCCATATTCTGAAAATTAAGCAAAAAGTTCTCTCAGAAAATTTATACTTTCTTTAATATGATTTGTTGATTCTATAATTAGCAAGTTGTTGTATTTTGCATCATTAACCAGTTTGGCAATCCAAGTCCAATCAATATTTCCATAACCAATTCCACGGTGTAAATCACTAGTTCCATCATTGTCGCTTAAATGTATGTGTGAAATATATTTATTGAATTGTTTTAGAAAATCTGGAATTTGACTATTTAAGTTTGCATGCGCTATATCTAATACCATTCCAATCTTTTCGTTAAATTCTCTATAAAACCTTTGAAAATCTGTCACACTTTTCATTAATGAAGGGAAAGGCTCCGGAGTATTTTCAATTGCGATTTCTACACCTTCTCTTCGTGCAACTTTGGCTAAGATGTGAACAGACTCTAGGTTCAGTTTCCAATCTTTATCTGGATAGAAATGGCTAAGACCTGTTTTGGATCCAGGATGAAACACCCACAATTTGCATTCAAGTTTTTTTGAATTGACTATTGATTTTTCTAGACGATTCAATACCGCTCGGCGCAAACCGGGGTCTGGGGTTGCTATGTTTATTCCAGCCCAAGGTGCGTGAATCACAAACTCGATATTGTTAGTTTCTCCAATTTTTTTAAGTTTTTTAACTCTTCTCAAATTAAGAGCATGGAATCCTTCATCTGCAATTTCTATATAATTTACATCCAGATCAGGCAAATATTTAATGACAGAAGTAAATGGTTCACTAAGGCAGTAAAGTGTAGATAAGCCAATTTTTGGTTTACTCATTTAAACCACATTATTTTCTACGTGAAGTTTTTTTACGTATCTTTGGAGGGGGTCTTGGCGCGAGCCAGTCTATAATTATTTTTGGGTTGTCGCAATATATTTGAACCTTTATAGGCCCTAAAGGAGATTCCGAAGTTTCTTGAGAAAAAGATATGTGCCCTGCATAAGCCACTTGTTTATTTAGATAGAAATTTACTGATTTCTCTGTCATTTCACCACGAAATAATTTTCGAGCAGCAGCAAGAATCATTTCTCTGTTGAGAAGATCGTGAAATCTAATTAGAGCTTCATATCCTCGATTTTCTGAAACATAGACATTTCCCCCTGTCCCAGGCTTAATATTAAACTCCAAATTTCCAAAAATGTTTTCGACTGCTTTTTTGACTTTCTCCAAATCTTCTGTAGGATTAACTGTAACTTCAATTTTAACAATTAAGCTATTCATTCAGATACCTCCTTTTTTAGAACTTGATGGATTTTTCTTTTCAACTGAACTAATGAACATTCGTTTACTATCATGTAGTCTGCTGTTGCGATTACATCTCCCATTCCAATGCTTAGTTCTCTTTGATCCCTTTGAACAAAAGTTTTCCAGTTTTTTGGATCATCGCTTCTTTTTCTTTGAGATAAACGTTCATAACGCGTTTGCGGGGATGCATGTATAGCGATAGTAATGAAATGTGGAAAATATTTCTTGAATTCTTTCACTTCGGAAAGACTTCGAATTCCATCTATTCCGATTATTTTTTCTGTTTTTTTCTTCAGTTTCGGGATGCATCTCTTAGCTATTGCAGCTGATCCGCCTGATTCTCGTAGGTGGATCATGATTTTTCCTAGGTTCTCAGGAGTAGGGTCAAGATTATTTCTTTTAGCTTCTTTCCTTATTTCATCTCC
>JARRMA010000039.1:0-8523 GCA_037386505.1 Candidatus Bathyarchaeota archaeon | reverse complement strand
GTGCACCCATCTGATTTTGTTTTTCTTAAGGGTTTCTTTGGCTTGGTTAATAGCCTCCATGTTATCACCATTCATTCATTTTAATCTGTGATTATTACAAATTTGTATATAAACTTTTCTAGGTATTTGAAGGAAAGCTTATATACTTCTTAAGTTAATGAACAATTGTTCATAATAATTCAAAAATGAAAAAAATTGTATATACAATCATTCAATGAGAAGGAGGAGTAATGAATTGAATTACGAATCACACCATAAAGTAGATGATGTGGACCGGAAAATCATCCACTTACTACAAGAAGATGCCAGAAAAAGCTTCAACAAAATAGCTGACAGCCTAGGAATAGCTGTTGGAACTGCATATAATCGTGTAAAAAACATGGAAGACATGGGAATTCTAAAAGGATACACAATAATGCTTGATTCAGCTAAACTCGGTTATAATTTAACAGCTCTTATACTAATTCAAGCAGACGGTAGATATCTACCAGAAGTTGAAAAAGATCTTGCAAAGATAGATGAGATCATATCAATCTACGACGTTACAGGAGATTACGATATAGCAGTAATTGCAAGATTCAAAGACAGGATTAGCATGAATAATTTCATAAAGTCAACATTAAAAATGCCTCATGTAACCAAAACTGTAACCAATGTTGTACTTAATGTTGTAAAAGAAGACTTTAGAGTAAAAATGTAAAGAAAAGTTCTAAGTAAAAATTTTTCTATTCCAACTTTCTATATGCAGCAACAAATAGAAAGATTCCTGCTGCTGTAAATACTATAACCCCACTAGTTGCTAAATCATAGATTGCTGAAAACAATATTCCAGTTATCATACTCATAATCCCAAAAACAACAGCCATAATTGTTGTTCCTTTGAATGAAATATTTAGCTGAAGGGCTGAAAGACCAGGCAATACTAAAAGGGCAACAACGAGAATCACACCAATTACTTTTATTGAAAGAACAATTGTAATGGCTACAAGAAAATTAAAAGCCAAAGATAATGAACGAACAGGAATACCCATTAATCTGGCTCCTTCTTCATCAAAGGTCATCGATAGAAGCTCCTTGTAGAATATACCTAAGACAAAAATTGTCAATAAGCCAAGAATTGAAACTATTATAAGATCTATTTGATCTATTGTGAGGATAGATCCAAACAGAAAACTGAACAATTCAACATTAAAACCTCCAGCTAAACTAATAATTATCAAACCAAAAGAGAATCCGATAGCAAGCATGACAGCTATAGCAGAGTCTGATTGAGCTAATCCCCTTTTTCTCATATATGAAATTCCTGTTACAGCTAAAATTGATACAATCAATGCAGTAAAAATTGGATTTATCCCGAGAAACAAACCCAGAGCTATTCCCCCAAAAGCTGTATGCGCTATACCGTCCCCTATCATTGACTCTTTCCGAAGTATTAAGAAAAGTCCAACCCATGCACAAGCTAATCCCGCAATAGTTCCACCTATCAGGGCATTCTGGAAAAATTGAAATCCAAATAACCTAAAAATGTCAAATATTTCATTCATCTTCGAAAACCCTTTTACATTCATGATTATGAAAAACAAAGTGAAAATGTTCACCGTAAGCTTTTCTTAGAACTTCTTCAGGATTTACATCCTCAGTTATCTCAGCAACATTGACAAATTGGTTCATACATATTACTTTAGACATTCGACAAAAAACTGCAGTCAAATCGTGGGTTACTAACATGATAGTGATGTCTTTCTTTAAGTTCAGATCACTGAGTTTCTTATAGAATTTTTCTTGAGTTTTTGCATCCACTCCAACTATGGGTTCATCTAGTAGAATTATTTCAGGATTTCTCACCAAGGCTTTTGCTACAAAAACTCTTTGTTTTTGTCCACCAGAAAGTTGACCTATTCTTTTATTGGCAATTTCTGATATACCCATAAAATCAAGAACTTCATCAACACTATTCCAATCTGTATGTTTCAAGTTTCTTCCCAAATTGCTCCTATTTACTCTTCCAAGAGCCACCAATTCTCTTACAGTTAAAGGAAAATGTGAATCAAAATTTACTGCGTTCTGGGAAACATAAGCAACTTTTTCCCAACTTGAAAATGATTCAATTTCTTGACCAAATAATAGGATTTTCCCCTTATTTCTAGGTATCATATTGAGGATAGCGAGAAGTAAAGTAGTTTTGCCACCACCATTTGGTCCAACTATACCAACATAATCGCCTTTATTTATTGTGAAATTAGCATTCTCGATAACACTTGAGTTTGATCGAGTTACATAGAGATCAGAAACTTCCAATACTGGACTTTTTTTATCATTAATATTTAACTCAATTTCTGTCATTTCATTTCAACTTTCATAATTTAGTTTGCATCAAGTCCTATTATCAAATTTTCTAAATTTTTCTCCTGCTGCCCTAAATAATCTAAATCGTCCATTTCGCCGAGCATAAAATAAAGTTTCAAAATAATCACATCATGGCCAGTGAGTCTTTCTAATTCATTTCTTAACGTCTGGGCAGATTCATTTGGATAAATTGGATCAACATATACGATAAATATTTCATATTCAACCATCTTTTCTACAAGATTCATATATTTAGAGGCACTAGGCTGTTCATCTGCAGAAATTCCTATAACCCCATATTGAATGAACCCATATCTATCGGCAAGATAGCCAAAAGCAGAATGGGCTACAAAAATTTCATTCTTACGTTTTGTTATAAGAGAATTAAAATAATTCTCATCTAATTCTTCAAGATTTGTTTTTAATTTTTGCCAACGGATTGAATAATACTCACTGTTGTTTGGGTCTTTTTGTACAAATGCTGTGTAAATTTTTTCAGCTTGTTGTTCAGCAAGATAAGGACTTATCCAAGTGTGAGGGTCATAAGGCTCAGAATGATTGGTTTCAATATTATCATCTTCTGTATTAGATTTCAGGAGCTGCAATCCATCGGTTGTTTTAATAATTATTTTTTCAGTGGGATTAATGATGTTAAGAATATCTTCTTCAAACCAATGATCTAACGATGCCCCGTTGTAAAGTAATATATCAGCATCTTCTAAAGTTAAAATGTCAGAAAACGATGGTTGCCAGTTATGAACCTCTGTATTATCGGGTATAAGCTGCTTAACAACTACTTTTTCTCCTCCTATTTTTTCGGCAAAAAAAGCTAAGGGATAGAAAGAGGCTACGACATTTATTTTGTCGTTTACTGTTTTTTGTTTGGGAAAAATGGAGAAACCAGATACTGTTACAATTAAAACAATTAAGATTATTGAGATAATAAAAATTCTTTGACGTGTATTCATATATTTTTACCCGTTAGGCAATTAACTTGATAAAATTCATATTTATTAAATTTTTGCTGATATTTAATAAAATATATTTAAATTTAAGCTATTATTTTAATAACTTATAGAGTGGTTTTCATGACAATTATCAGCGTCTCTGTTCCAGAAATACTTCTAGAGAGGGTTGAATCATCAATCAAAGAGCATGGATTTGCTAATAGATCAGAAATTATGCGTCAAGCTTTAAGAACATTTATTAGTGAAAGTAAAAACCTTAACGAGCTTTCTGGAGAAATAACAGCTTCTATAACAATAATTTATGAAAGAAAACCAACGAAGGGACAAATTTCAGAAATTCATCATAGTTTTGGAGATATAATTTCAACTTTTCTCCATGCACATATAGATGAAGATTATTGCTTAGAGGTTATTGTAGTAAAAGGAGAAGCAAAGACAATTAAGAAATTGATAAATGCCTTCCGGATAAATGAGTTGATAAGTCAAATCAAGGTTTCAATATTAAAAACACCAAAAAGATCGATCTAAGTAGAAAAACTTCAAAATGTAACTCAAATTGGGAGTTATAGATTTAATTGATTATAAGAAATGCAAGAAAAACTGATATCAATAAAATCTTAGAAATTGAAAAAAGTTCTTTTGATTGGTTTGATGTTTTCCCAAAATCTCTCTTTTATCAGTATCTAAATGAATATTCTGATGATTTCTTTGTAGTTTTAGACCATTCTGAATCTGTTGTTGGTTATGCAATTTTAGTCGAGAAAAATGGAAATGGTTATTTATTGTCAATTGCCGTCCATCCAAAAAGTAGAAACAAAGGAATTGCTGCAATTTTAATAGAATTTCTAGAAAACAAATGCAAAGAAAAAGGTTACAAAAAACTAATCCTTGAAGTTCGAATGAATAATAATAATGCAATAAAGGTTTACAGAAAATTTGGATTAAAAAAAGTAGGAATTAAGTTAGGTTATTACGGTGATGGAGAAAACGCGTTGATGATGGAAAAAATTCTTGACCAATTAAAGAATGATTAAAAAGAATTATGGGAGTTCTATTGTTCCTATTATTCGAAGTTTTCCGCTATCAAGATATGTTAAGACCGCCTTATCGCCAGGATTGTAAATAATTTCTTTTTCTAGACTTAGAGTCAAAGTTGGTTTTCGCCAGTTTCCATCATCAGCTATTGACTCGATTTTACTGTTTAAGAATTGCATCCAATGTCCCAAGTGAAGAATCATCCCTTCTTTGAGGGGAGTATTCCAGTATTTTATAATAGAAGCTTCTGCTTTAATCTGGTTAGAATTCTTAACAATAGGATCATTTGTTAATACCGTACCTCGATCTATGTCTTCAACTTTTATATTTTTTAGAGCCAATCCAACTCTATCTCCTTGAGATGAATAATCGAAATTGTCGTCATGTTTTTGTATTGAACGAATTTGGGTTGTCTTTATTCCTGGTAAAACCTTCAGTAAAGAATGTACTTTGATTATCCCTTTAGTAACCACTCCTAAAATAACTGTTCCAATACCCTTAACATTAAAAGCATGATCAACGGGAACAGTTCCATAAGATTGATCTAAATCTGTGGTTAAAATTTGAGTGAATTTTGGTAACTCATTAAGGACTAATTCTCTAAGTTTGATTGGATCATCAGGTATTATCTGATAATTCTCTAAGATGGTATCTTTAATAAGAGATTTAATCTTATCAGGTGAAATATAATTTTGTAAAATAAAGAAACCTTCAGTTATTCCACAAGTCTGTAACATCACAAGTGACTCTCCTAAATTTTGATTTAATTCTTCTACTACAATAATTGCCATTTTAGACATGGAACACGCATAGAATAATGGTGCTAACCTATCTGGATAACGAGTTGGTTCAATAAAGGTAAGAGTGGTTTCACCTTTTTTAAAATTATATAATGTTATATCTGATGATGTGCCCTTTTTTGCAAGACTATTTGAGTACCCATTTTTTCCAAGAACCGCAATTGTCAAGTTGTTCATAGTTAATTAATCCTCGCGAATTACGGCATCGTACAAAAAGAGGCTCAAATAAAGATTCTGGGAAATGAAAAGAAATATCGTATTATTCTTTATTTAATTCAGTCATTCCACTTTTCCATACATCTTGTGCTGTATTTGCTAATGTTTTTCTATCAAGTTCTATGAAGATACCAGATAACATCTCAAAAAGGATAATATACATTAATTCAAGAAGTCCAGGTGGTGATGATCCAGTTTGTTTTAGTGTATTTATAAATACTTTTTTTGATATTCTTATTTGTCCTTTTTTGTTTATATGTGCTGCGCATTCTTTTTGGCATTCGTCGCAGGAACATAAGTTATATGAAAAGTATTGTGCTCGAGTTTTTTCTTCTCTATTTAATTTTGGCGAAGTATCTAAAATCGCTAGTGTTGCATCATAAAGATTGTCTAAAATTTCTTCATTGGTACGAGGAATATATGAAGAATTAGATAATAATCTAGATAAAACTTCAATATTTTTACTGATATCAATTTCTTTTATTAGATCAAGCCAATTTGTATGTAAGAAATTTGTGGAGATAAATTCAGTTTTTTTCGTAATTCCAAACTCCTTTGATATCAAAAATCTAAATTTTGAATATTATTCTTTATTATTTTTTGTTTTCATCAAGTTTTTCTTAAAACATTCAGGACAGGTTGATAGAGGAAAAACTTCACAGGTTCCATCTTCGAGAATTATTTTCATGACATCTTCCTCAGTTAATTTTGCACCACAATCAATACATTTTCTATGAATCAACAAGTTATCCTCCATAATAATGCAATAAGCTTTTGAAGCAGACACTCAATTGGATTAACTATATTAAATCTTTTTTCTGGATTTCTGTAACAAACTTTAATACTTCTTCAAACAAATAGAATATTAGGTGTTTTTTATTGTCAAAACCTAATAAGGGTGAAGAAGAAAAAAAGAAAAAATACTATTATTATAAAGGAAAAGAGAAAAAAGCTAAAGAAGTTAAAAAAAGTTAGAATTTTTTCAGCTCTAGGAATTTAGGTATAGTCCTCTTATCTTTTAGAGGATCAAAATCTTCAAGTTCTGATATCTTCAAGGGTGTTACAATTCTTGAAACCATTCCATGAAGGCTATAAGGAAGTCGAATTAATCTCATACTTCCAGAAGTAACCCATTTATCAATCATAAAGCCTTTATTTCTAATTTTATTTGCAAATTGACTACGTTTTCTATGGTTCCATTTCATACTAAAATCATCAAACACATGAATATGGAAGCCTCTTCCAGAATATACAATTTCTAGTCGATATTCTCTGGATCTAAGTCAAAAGCTAATTCTTGTCCGATAATTTTATGATCATTATTGTAGATGTTTCTATCATAATAAACTGATTCTGGCTTAAAATCCAACAAATATCCTCTAACATCTTCGAGATTCTTATATTCATCAATTATTATTGTAGTCGAAGCATCCTTTTTATACATCAAAGGAAAAATTTTTGTATGTCTTCCAATTACAGCAGCAAAAACTAATCCATTAATTCTTCTTCGTTTTCCAATCCAATCACCGATTTTTCTAAGATTAAACTCTTCTTTGTAAAATTCTTCACGCTCCATTAAACTGGAATAACGCATACCATAAGGAAGATTATATCTAACCAAATGCACCACAAATAATGATATTCAACAATCTATTCTAATTTTTGCTTGTAAATAATTATAAAGCAATAACAATATTAAGCAAATTTTTTTAAAGAAAAAGCAAAAATGTAAAATCCAATAATTAGAAGTAGTAGTCCACAAAATTCACTGTACTACTACTTCTATACGATTATTTTTTTCTCGGTTTTAGTGAAAAGTATCTCTGGAATCAGAAGAAATCCTGACAAAGATAGCAAGATTACCAGAATTAAATCTGATAGTCCTAAAGATATTGTCTGAAATAGAAATTGTAAAGCTGGGGTATATATTACAAGTACCGTTGAGAACACCGAAATTACTATAGCTGCAAGCAATGCTTTGTTATTAAAGAATCCTACTCTGAATGCGTGACGAGTTTCTGATCTGCAATTCCAAATAACAACAAGTTCATAGAAACAAGCTACAGCAAAAACCATTGTTCTTGCTTTTTGGATTGATCCCTGAATATTAAATCCCCACCAAAATGCAATAATTTCTACCACTAACTGGATTAAAGTTGATGCTAAAATAAATTTTAGATTTCCATACAATACTCCTTCTTTAGGACTGCGTGGAGACTTTTGCATCACATCATCATTTGGAGGGTCAACACTTAATGCCATAGCTGGAGGACCGTCTGTTACCAAATTTAACCATAAAATCATAACTGGAAGAAGGGGAATTGGCAATCCGATTAATGCAAATGAACCGATAAGTAGCAATTCAGTAAAATTAAGGGCAATAAGAAATCTGATAAACTTTCTAATATTGTCATAAATAATTCTTCCACCTTTTACTGCATTAACTATTGTTGCAAAATTGTCGTCCCCTAAAACCATGTCAGAAGCTTCTTTTGTTACATCGGTTCCAGTGATACCCATTGCCACTCCGATGTCTGCTCTTTTAACAGCTGGTGCATCATTAACACCATCTCCGGTCATTGCAACAATATGACCTATTTTTTTCAAAGTTTTTACAATTCGAAGTTTATGTTCAGGAGAAACCCTAGCGAAAACTCGAACATCTTCAATAATTTTTGTAAAGTCTTCATCACTTTTTGTTTCAAGCTCTTCGCCTGTAAGAGCAATCCCAGTTTTAAGAATACCTAGCTCTTTAGCTATGGTAACTGCTGTTAATTTGTGATCCCCTGTAACCATAATAACTCTAATTTGAGCCTTCGCGCAGAGTTTTACTGCATCTTTTGCCTCCTCACGGGGAGGATCAATCATGCCCGTTAAACCGACAAAAACAAGGTTTTTTTCTATTTCTTTCTCATTGCTATCAGAAAAATTATCAGGTAAAATGCGATATCCAAAACCTAGAACCCGTAATGCTTCATTTGCCAACTCTTCATTCTTTCTAAGAATATTATTCTTAAGGTTTTCATCAAGTTTTTTCTGCTTACCATTTAACTGAATAAATTTGCTTAGTTTAATAATCTTCTCTGGTGAACCCTTTACATATGCAATTTGAGTACCATCAGATTTTTTATGAATAGTTGTCATCAACCTTCTTTCTG
>JARRMA010000038.1:0-10787 GCA_037386505.1 Candidatus Bathyarchaeota archaeon | reverse complement strand
CAATGATGCAAAACTGATAATAACTATAACTGTTCCATAGAGAGATTATGAAAAATCCGATCTTCTCAGTAATAACCACTGGAAGGGGCGAAAAAGATACTAAAGCTCTAGATGAAACTTTCAGTAATTGGGAGATCGCAAAAAAAGTTTTTGAAGAAAAGACAGGAAAATCTCATGCAATTGAGTTTTTAGTAGTTGATGCAGGAGAAAATGCAGACTTTCCAAAGATTAGCGATTCTAAAGTAATTTCTCCTATCGAGTACGAAAAATATAGACAGGAACTTTGGAAAGCAGGAATTATTAAGTATCCAGAATGGGATACTCCTGCTATAGGTAGAAATTTAGGATTTAAATTCGCTAAAGGAAAAATGATCGTTTTTCATGATATAGATTCCCTTTTCTCCACTGGAACTGAAATGGATGATAGTTATCTTTTTTCTGAATTAGATAAATATGAAAATTATTTTGAAGTAATGTATTCTGCTTTCAAAAGAAAAGATGTTGTTGCTACTGTTCCTTCATTAAGACCAAGAGATAGCCTCAAACTTGGAAGAAGATTCGGAATAATGGGAGCAAATTTTTTGACTCGTCTTTCTCTAAAGTTTCCTACAATAGAAATTTTGGGAATTCCAGTTGTTGGTGCTAGTGTTCCAGGATGTAGTATGACTTTATTGCGTGACGTTGGTTATCGTATGTTTAGAAATGGGTATGGTCCCTATGACTCTGAATTAGGGGTTTCAGAAGATCATAAAATTTCTAGGTTTATGTCGAGGCTTGGAAGAATTTCATATGAGGAAATGGCTGGAGTTTTCACAAGAACGATTACTCGAGTAAGTGATGGTTTTGATATCGCTAAATCTCTTGGCTATGCGATAAAAGGATCCACTTATTATCTATTTCCAGGACTTTTTAAATATCGAAAGCATTCATTGACAATCTAAAAAACTACTTTTAACCATGAATTTTCTTAATTGCTTCGTCAATTACCGTTTTTAATCCGTTTAGTCCAACATTTTTTATCTTTTTTACTTTCAATTTTGTGTTTTGGCTAAATTCTTCAATATCGTCATTGTATTCTTCTATATTATCCAGAGAATTAATAATAATTAATCCATCTAGATGTTCAAATTGTTCCTCTATTCCATCTATTTTCCAATTGAAGATTTCCATAAAATGGGGACTTTTTTTCATATTAGAAGGCATCCATCCAGGAGATAGATAGAAATGGCTACATTTTGGATCAACTTTTAAGAGATTTTGGTGTCCCCCCAGCAAACAATCAATACAGTTTAATCCGTCGACTTTTACAGCATTTTTATATTTATCAACAATTTTTTTGATTCTTGGATGACACATGTCTCCATAAAAAACGACTATTCCTCTGTCTGCATTTTCTATATTCTTTTCTAGAGCAGATTCTAGTTCTTTTTCTAATTCTTTATACACGACATGGAGTCCTGCATCTAAGAAAGTTGGTTCAACTTCAAGTTTTTGTTGTTCAATTAATTTTTCGATTTCCGTTTGTACAATACCACACGAAATAAGGATTGGACAAGATTTACCCGACAATCTTGTTATCTCATTATTGATTTTCTAATTTAGCTATCCAATTATCAAGTTTTTCTCTTGCTTCTTCATCGCCCATCTGTTCTAATGGGTGTTTCATTAGGTCAAGTGCAAGTTTTGCGCATCTGATTGCATCGATTGCTACTCCGCCTGAATTTGCTTTATCATCTACATCTAGTCGGATTTCCATGTTAAACGGAACGTTTGCGAACATTCTTCCTTCTATTCTAATGAAAGCCAGTTTTGTGTTTCCTAAGAATGGGATAAAGTCGCTTGGTCCGATGTATATGTCTTTATCATTGAGGCGTTGATTCTTTGGGATTAAGCTTTGGACTGCTTCTGTTTTAGAGATTTTTTTGCTTTCTAATCGTTCTCGTTCAAGCATGTTGGCGAAATCAGTGTTTCCGCCGACATTAATTTGGTAAGTTCGATCTATTGTTGCTCCTCTGTCTATACAGAGTTTAGCTAATGTTCTATGAGTTATTGTAGCGCCAATTACTCCTTTTACATCGTCTCCAACGATTGGAAGACCTGCATCTTCAAACTTTTTTAGCCATTCTTTTTTGGATGCAATAAAAACTGGCATACAATTTATGAATGCACATCCTGTTTTAAGAGCAATTCTTGCCCAAAATTCTACTGCTTTTTGGCTTCCAACAGGTAGATAGTTGATTAAAATTTGTGCTTTTGTTTCTTCAATTTCTTCTATTGCTTCTTTTTCTAGTTCTTGTTCATTTTTGGTTTGAGTTATTGGATTTATCATACTAGATACATAGATTCCTACGCCGTCAAGAATTGGGCTTTCTTTGACTTTTCTTTCTGTACAATTTGAGACAGAATCAACCCAATCTACGTAGTTGGGATCTGAAAATATAGCTTTGTTAAGTGGTTTGCCTACTTTGTTTTCTCCTACATCGAAGGCACAAACAAATTCTAGGTCATCGATACCGTAATTTCCAATTTTTTCGTGCATTAATCCTAATTTTTGGATTTTATTTCGCTTGTATATTTCTATTCCTTGAGCTAGTCCAGCGAAACAGTTTCCTACGCCAATTACGCCAACTCTGATTTTACCCATGTAATCACTTTCTCTTTATACTCTGAGCAAATAGTAAGTGGTTCTTCTTTATTTCTTTCGGTTGTTGGTATCTAAAATTGATAATTTTTTACGGTTTTTCTTCTGGATTCCAAAGTCTTTTCTCATATGCTGTTTTTGGTCGAAACTTTCCGCGGTGTTTTTTTATTGAAGATTTTTTCCGGGATATATTTTCTAGTCTAGCTTGAGCTATTGCTATACGTGTCAAAGAAGGTGTCTTTATTTTTCTAGGTTTATATTCTGGAAGATTAATAAATTTAGATTTTTTTCTGGAGTTATTTTCTTTTTTAGGAGTTACCACTTTTGGGCGTGTAAAAATAACTGTTTTTTGTTTTAGGTTTAACTCTTTTATGCTCCAGCTTATATTGTTCCATGCTTTTGCTTGAATTGAATTAGGTTTTGTCCACCATTCAGATATTTTATATGCAGTTTCAGGTAGGTTATTTTCTATTATTCCTTCTATTTCTGAGAACTGAAGCTTTATCCAACGTTTCCATCTAGCTTTGTTTGATAGGTATAGTGTAAGGGCTGTGTATTTGCTTTTAAATTTAGAATTTTTAGGTGAGACAAATCTTCTAGCACAATTTAAACAGATTAGATATTTATTTTCACGTAGATCCTCGGTTATACATGCTTTACAGAATAATTTTTTACAGTAATAACAGCGATTTAATTGAGAAGAATGAACTTTCCTTTTACATAAATTACATTCATCATCAGGATCAGGTGGACGAGTTCCACCAATTGGAATAATAATGTCTCGCACTTAATTAACACACAGTTTAAAATATTACTAGAAAATCGAAGATAAAGCTAACTAAATCATTACTAACTAATACTTCTGAGCTTTTGGTTTTTGAAGAAGAACAAAGAAAATCAACATTAGAAGTAGTAGTGCGTTAAATTTTGTGGACAACTACTTCCAAATAAAAGAAATGATAGAAGAAGGTCACCTCAGAAAAAATAATTTGTCCTTCTTCTACTTTTGAAGAAAATCACTTTTGTTTCATTTACTTAGCAAATGTTATATTGAAAATAGAATCAATAGGGTTCGTAATTGGAGAGATGGACGTAATTTGGATTCTAAGGCTATAACAAAGATTCAGACAGTAATTTTAGTTGCAGTCATTCTTATCGCTTCCACAGTTACATTGATTTTCTATTTTTTTAGTGATAACTCCCAACAAGCTGCAATAATCAAAATTGGTGTGTGTACAGACTTAGATAGTTTAGTAGGGGATGATACATTGAGAGGAGCAACATTAGCTGCCGAACAAATAAATGCTGCTACAAAGGTCAGTTTAGCAGCAACAAAGTTGATAACATCTGACAAAGTAGATTTTATTATAGGTGGATTTGGATACGAAGACAATTTAATAATACAAGATATTGTAGCAGAACACAAAAAAATATACATAAGTGTCTCTGCGTTAGGCGACCGACTTACAGAACGTGTGCTTGATAATTATGAAAAATACAAATATTTTTTTAAAGTTACTCCACCAAACCAAACATCTTTGGCTAGAGGTGTCGCTGACAGTATAGTTGCTCTAAGAGACTACACAGGATTTAACAAAATAGCCATTTTGGCACAGGATATAAGTTTACTGGAAGAAAGTGTACACAATGCAGAAAGACTACCTGAACTCCATGGCTTTGAAATCGTATACAATAACAAATTCTCTCCTGGAACAGTAGATTTCTCAAGCTATTTTGCAGCTGCAGAAGCAGTAGGAGCAGAAATAATGCTTCCGTTTATAGTAGATCAAGATGGTATTCTTTTCATTAAAGAATGGTATGATCGTCAGTCGCCGATGGTCATTTGGGGAAGCCCCCATGGGTCAATGCCCAATTATTGGGAAGCTACAGAGGGAAAATGTGTATGTGAAACCAACCCTCAACCTGCTGTTATGGCAGGATATCCAGTTACAAGCAAAACATTAGTAACAATAAACGCTTACCTCGATAGATGGGGAGAAAAACCTGGATATACGGGCACAGGCGCTTATGATCTTATCCGTTTCATTTTACCTGATGCATTAGAAAGAGCTGGGACACTAGAAACTGAGGCTGTAATCAAAGCCTTAGAGGAAGTCGATCTCGAAACTACTACCGCACCACGTTTCATATTCACAACTTCCCATGATATTATGTACGGACCAGGATATGATGAACAATATTTCTTCCAATACCAAGAAAACGGAACAAGAGTTCCAGTTTATCCCAGAGAACTAAAAGAAAAAGCAGGAGCAACCTACAAGTTTCCTGATTGGTCTGGACCCTGGGATAATATTGAAGCAAACTAAGTAGTTAAGCAGATAGGGTTTTTGATATAATCCTGATTTCTGAGCTTCTTTATCAGTATCGATTTTTTGCAGTCTAATGGGTCGTCGCTTTTTGTTATGCTGATTTCTCCATCAAATAGATCAATAACTGCAGTTGCTTGATCTAAAGGATGCATGGCAGGATTCATTGTTGCTAGCATGGTGAATCCTTTAGCTCCCAAATCTGTGATTAATTCAGAAATCCATTTGCTAGTTGCTTTAGCTTCGTAATTTAATAGAACATTAGAAACCGTTTCAACACAAATCCGCTTATTCTTTGAGGAATCAATTTTTCTAAAAGCTTTAGCAAGCAATATAGAAAGATTCGTCAAGTCGGTTTTACTTCTCAGCTTGAAGATGTTTGGAAAATCGGGAACCTTAGTTTTTGGTTTAGGATTACACAAAAATAAAAAGAAGTTTGGTTCTTCTAGCATTTTTTCTAAGCCTTCAACTTCTGTAGCAACACAAAAAACGGTTTCCTTTGATTTGATTCCAGCTTCTAAGAAATTCTTAATTATATATTGCCTTTCATCGCTTGGAGATCCAGTTAAAACGATAGCATACTCTTTTGGGATACCTCCAAGCAATAGAGAGTCTAATTCTTGTGTGCCCGTAGAAACTCGGTCTTCTAAAATGACTTCTTCAACTTTTATCTCAACAGATTTTAACATCAAAGATTTTGATTGTCCGATTTCATCGAGATAATGAACCCTAGGATTTAGTTGGTACTTTCCTTTCTTTGATGATTGAAGAGTTAATTTTACCTCAATCATCTTCAATGGTGTAATCTGTTTGCCCTTCATGTTAAGAGTTGTATTTTCTATTCGATAGATTTCAGGTTTCTTAACCACCACAAAATCTACGGGTATGAAATCTTCGATTCTCATTAACAATGCAGGTTCTTTTCCAGCATTAACAAACTCTACAGATAAACAGAATGATTCTCCAACATTGACTTCCCTCATACCAAGGATTACATTTGCTTGAACGTTTGCATGCTCAAACTTTTCCAGACCCACTGAAGATTCACTACTTGGAGTAGGAGCAGTAAAAGAAAAAGTGCTAGAAGTAGCAGAGGGTGCATTCATAATCTCCGTCAATGATACAGCTAACACCTTCTCCTCTTTGACACTTTTTAATATCTGTTGAACCTTGTCTGTTTTCTCAGGCTGCTTTGCTTTCAAAAATAAACCAGCTGCTATTTGGAGCAAATTCTCTGCTATCTGATATTGTTTAGTCTTCTTTTCAGGATCAATTTCATTTTCAGCTTGATTCATATACACATATGCATCAAACAAACGAAGAGTAGCCTTAGCATACTCGGAAGCACTCTTAAATCCCGCTTCAAAATAGCTTGAAGAAGCATCCTTAATGTATCGTTTAGCTAAAACGTTTTCTTTCAAATCCATGCTGAATTTGTATCTGATACCCGCTGCTAACCCTTTACAGAAACTACTATTACCTAAAGCCCAAAGACTAGTTTTTTTAGTAAAACAATATTCTTTTGCTTCTTCAAAAAGTTCTGCCGCCTCAATGAAGTATTCGGAGGAGGTGGCTTCCTCTGCCTTTGCCATCTTTTCCCAAGCTCGGCACAGAATCGCAATGTACTTTAGTTCTTTTTGTTCAGCCTCAACATCAATATTACTTGTTATTGTATTGAGCTTCTGTGATGCCTTTGCATAATTTCTTGAACTGTCCAGATAATTTCCTTCTCTTTCAAGTAGTTTTGCTTCTTCCATCAGAATTCTGGTTTGACAATATTGGCACCTGAGATCAGAGGCTTTCAGTATTTTGGTGATTGAATCTTTTTCTTCAGTAGTTGGATTTGTGTTGATTTTGGTTTTGATGTTGTTTTTTGTCTTTTTGAAAAGTTTAGTTGCTTCTTGAAAGTCATTTATTGCTTCTTGGGGTTTTTCTGTTCTGCTTAATTCTTCAGCTTGTTCAATCTTAGACCAAGCAAAATAGTTAGAAGATAAATAACTCCAATCGTCGGTTTGTTCATGAAGTCGACCTGCAGTTTCATAGTGGATTTTTGCTTGTCGATATTCTTCTCTAGAATGCTTATGTTTTGCTTGTTCTATTTCGCTCCAAGCCTGCATGTAAATGGAATGGTTGATGTAGAATTCTTTTAGTTTGGGATGTTTTTTCGCTGAAAGCTTGTAGGTTTGGCCTGCTATTTGGTAATTATTTGCAGATTCAAGGTTGTTGCCTAGATTATTTTCAAGTCTGGCTATCTGCCAATAAGATTCAGCTACTCTGGATTTTAGGTCTAAGCTGCTAAAATGTTTGATAACAATTTTATAGGTCTCTATGGCTCTTTCAAGCAATTTTTTATCTTTGGTCAAGGTGTACAGCTTTTCTAGAATTCCTCCAAAAAAATAATAGTCTAATCCAGATCTGCCGATATTAATTTTTTCTGGGCGATCCTTAAGGTCTTTTTCAATTGATTCTTCAAATTTTTTCATAACTGAGACAGCTTTTTCAAGTAGTCTGATTTTCTTTTGTCCTGATTCTATTTTGGCTAGTTCTGACAGTATCGAAGCTTGTATTTTGTAGGATAAAGAGTAGATACTATAATCAAAGGGGACTACCTGGCGCATCGCCTTAAGCTGTTTCTCTATGTAATATAATGCCTCTTCAAGGAGTAGCTTATTTTTGTCTACTCTTGTTTCAATCTCAGACAATCCATGTAATGCTTCGCTAAAGGCAGATAACAGAATTGGGGAGGAATGAATTATCTCTCCTTCAACAGCTTTGATGTTCTCTCGTCCAATCTTTACGGCTTCTTCTAAAAGGCGACGTTTTGTCTCAAGATTGGTTTCGATAGATGCCAAAAACTTGACTGCCATCACATAACCGTTATAAGCGAGGAAAAGTTCCGAAAAATCATCAATTATTGAAAGGTAATGGATGCCTTCTTGCGCGAATTTTAATGCAGTTTTACATTCTTCTCGCTGCTTATCAGGATCCACTTCCAAAAGCGTAGCATTAGAGATACTCTGACTTGTCCAGTTGCTCCCATTACCCATGAGCTTTTTATCTTTTGAGATTGCACCATATTTTACTGCGTTCTTCCCGAATTTTATTGCATATCCCACATTTCCCAAAGCAGCATAGAATCTGCCTACATCGGCATTTACCCTACTAATTAGATATGCGTCTCCTGTCTTCTCAGAGAGTTCCAAAGCCATTTTGTGGTATTTCAAATTTTTTTGGTTTATCTTATCACTAAAATTAAACACACGGAACCACTTGGCTAGACCATAGTATTTAATTGTCCAACCGTAGGCGCGAGCAAGTTCATACTTGTCTCCTGCATCAGATAATGCTGTGATTGCTTTCTCTCCATAATCAATTCCTTCTAGAAAAGTTCTCTTTATTTCTGACCATGTTGATTCAAGTTGTTGTTTTTCAAACAACCACTCTAGGAGATTGTTATACGTTTTTCCGATGGCTAATTGGTTACCTGTTTTTTTGAAAAATTCTAAAGCGTTATTTTCAAGTTTTAACAATTCAGCAAGAATCTTTCGCCTTTTTGTTATATCGGGTGTAAGCCTTGCGTTTACGTAAGCAATCATGGCTTTGGAATGGCAAATTCTTTCCTCTTTATCTTCTGTTTCTGTCTTTTGGAGAAGACTAATTGTCTTTTGATAGGCATCAGCAGACTGCTTCAATATCCTTCTGAATTGCTCATTTGTTTCAGCTTGGAAAGCCGCTTTGAGAAAACAGTACCCAATCTTTTCGCGGAGTTCAGCAGCCTTCTCATAATCTTCTGGCACCAAACCAGAGGCTTCTTCGTAAATTTCTGTGGCAGCAAGCCAATCATACTTTTTTTCTTGTTCTTTTGCTTTCTTTAGAAGAGACTCCAAGTTAATGCCATTCAAAGCCATCAGCAACCAATTATTACAATTATACTATTGAAATAATTTTTCACACCATCTATCCTACAACAAATGTTAAAACAATGTTAAATACAATATTAAGCCAATCTGAGGAGATCCCACTGTTAGATTCCAAGGCTATAACAAAAATCCAATCAATAATCCTGATTGCAATAATTGTTGCTGCTGCAGTAGGAGGAGCAGCTTATGTTTTATGGGATGATGAACGTCAATCTTCTGATACTATCAAAATAGGTGTTCTTGGTGATCTGGATCACCCTTATGGAGAACAAGATTATGAAGGCGTTACTTTGGCAGTTGAACAAATTAATGATGAAGGAGGCTTGCTAGGAAGACAAGTTGAGATATTTGGTGAAGATGATGATGGAGGTTTAGATCCTGTAATAACTAGTAATGCATTAAACAGATTAATATCATATCGTAATGTTGATTTCATTATTGGCGTTGGATCTTTGACAATTCAAGAAATCATTGCTCAACACAAGAAAATCTTCATATCCACTTTGGGAACAGAAATGTGTGAACAACGGGTGCTAGATAATTATGAAAAGTACAAATATTATTTCTCACCTAGTTTTAATTCAACATCATTTCGTGTACGTATGATTAATAGTCTCTTAAATTTGAGAGACGTCACGGGTTTTAACAAAATTGGACTTTTAGGTCTAGATGTAGAAAGCACTAGAGCAATTATGGAAACAGTTGATACTTCATTATCACAGAAAGGGTTTGAAGTTGTTTACAAGAACTTCTTTCCACCTGGAACTATTGATTTTTCAAGTTACTTTGCAGCTGCTGAAGCAGCAGGTGTTGAAACTTTGTTACCTATAATGGGTGTGGAGTATATACAATTTGTAAAAGAATATTATGATCGCCAATCACCTATTTTCATTTTTGGAGGCATTCTTGGTGATCTTACAAATCCGGAAGCTTGGAGTTATACTGATGGTAAATGTGAAGATGTATGTGCTGCTGGGCAAGCAATTGCTGCAGGGTATCCTTTAACTAATAAGACTTTGGCAACTAAACAGGCCTATATTGATAGAGGATTTGAAGCACATCTTACTGTTGTAGCATATGATGCAATGCGTTTTATTTTGGCTGATGCTATAAAACGAGCAGGAACTATTGAAACAGAATCTGTTATCAAAGCTTTAGAAGAAACAAGTGTTGAGACATCTGCAGCAAAAAATTTTACTTTCACTAAATCGCATGCTGTAATGATGGGAGCTGATCCTAATGATCCAAAAGCAGATTACATGCTAGATATGCTCTTTCAATGGCAAAATGGAAAATTAGTTCCAGTTTATCCAAAAGCAATTATGGAAGAAGCAGGAGCAACCTACACTTTTCCTGATTGGCCTGGACCATGGGACAACATCAGCTAAACTAGTAGAAAGGTTGTTCATTCTACGATAGTGATCTCACCAATAAATCTCTGCAAGGTCCCATTATTTTAATAATTATTTTCTCTTTCGTTCACTTTGGATTCTTGGTATTAACATTGGAATTTCTTTTTTATAGTCTTTGTATTTTTGGTCAAATTCTTTAATCAGCTCTTTTTCTTCTTTCTTTGAGATAAGGTAAACTAGTACAACAATTACGGGAGTAACAAGCAACGAATACCATGCAGATAAAAGAAAGGTAACTCCTATATGTGCCATTAATCCACCAAAATATTGTGGATGTCTAACAATGGAGTAAACACCCGTAGTAACGATTTTTTCTGTCCTATGAGTTTCTGCTACTTTAAGTGTAGTCTGTTGGACACCTTTGATTCCGAACCAAGCACCTAATAAAATAAAAAGTATAGAAATTATTAAATTTAGAAAAGGAATTGAGAAATTTACAATAGGAATAAAAGTTATTGGATTCTGAAAAACAGGAAATAAAAATCTT
>JARRMA010000037.1:0-10178 GCA_037386505.1 Candidatus Bathyarchaeota archaeon | reverse complement strand
CCTATTCTTTATAACAAATTATCTTAATGTTAACACTCCAATAGAATCATATCAAAATTACTTTGATTTATTCAGTCAAGTAGGTTCATTATTCCTTGTTCTCTATTTAGTAATGTTACCATTAATTGCAGTAGGATACTTTAAAGACAGAACACTAAACCTTTGGATACTATTACTTCTAATAGGATCTTTTAGTTGCTTAATTGTTCCAATAGCAGGTCTACTGCTTTGGGCTAGATGGATGTTAATGTTAATTATTCCATTCACATTCTTTGCAACAAACGGATTTTGGAAAATTACGAAGAGTAACGAAGGAAAACAAATGCCAAGATTTCCCAGCTGGTTTAGGATCAACAAAAAAATCGCTTACACTATATTGGTAGTCTCCATAATTCTAAGTGGACTTTTTATGAGTTGGCCACTAACAAAAAATGGACAAGGATTAATCAATTGGTCAGGATCATTCAAATATTTTCCTTCAACAATGCAGACTAGTTCGATTCCACTTCGAGACACAGAATCAGTCACCGAAGCTTACAAATGGCTAAACAACAATATGAATCAAAACTCTTCACTACTTGTACATGACACATTCGAATTCTGGACCCTACTTTATCTTGATAACAATCAAGTTGCCTATCTCTTCGACAATAACCTACAAAAAGCAACAAACACTGCCACAAGTGATGGCTACCAAATAATCTACTTTGTATGGTGGAACAAAGACATCAAATGGTACAACACCGAAATACCAAACAATTGGAAACCAATACAAGATTATGGAAGAATATCAATCTATCAATTGAATTGAATTTCAAAGTTTGAATTAATTGACGAGATACAGTCACTATTTTTTTCTAGTTTTATTCTAGAAAACTTCAAAAAATTATAACAATATTCCAGTTAATTCTAACGCAAACAAAATCCTTGGAAAAAAGAATACGACAATCTTCTAGAAATTAAAAAAACCAAGACATATTAATATTTTCACTCGAAACAAAAAGTCTAATTATTATAAAAATTGGGCTAATTCTCTAGTTTCTTTTTCTTTTATTGCTCTGAAATATAAATCTGCATTCAAATTAGCTGAAGGTACAAAAATACAATTAACTGCATTTGGACAAATAAGGCACTCATCAGGAAAATTACTAGCCCTACCATGTTCACTTAAATAACCAAAATAATGTGGACAACTATTTTGATGCGATTCTTTCTTTTTTGATAAAGGTTTTCCAGGATTAACCTCAAAAAGTTTGTGTAATGAAACACCAAGACTCATAAAATCCCTACTGCTTATTTTGAATTCACTTATATAAATCGGATATGAAACTACAATATTCATCCTAAATAAACAAATTTTCATTTAAATTCTTCATGTTTATAAACTGACATAAATCATCTCGAATATTCAAAAAAGAGTTGGAAAATATCTACGAATTATAATTATGTAATAAAAAATTATTTATTAGACTCAAGTAAAAACAAAAAATGTCGTTAGTTCTGATTGATTTTGAGTAAGCATCAAAGGTTCGAAAAGATTCAAAAGATATTCTCATCAGAATGATACTTGGAAACGTTATACTCCGAATTGAAATTATTGTTTTTTCTGAAATAACTCACTTATTAAAAAAAGCACTAGAAAACAAGAATATAAATTGGCAAAAATAGAATGGATTATTAATTCTAAATTAACATATAGTGAAATGTTTAGAAGAACAATTCATACAAGCGGATTTTTAATACCTTTAATAAGTGTTCAATATTTCAATATTCAAACAATTTTAGTGGTATTATTTGTAATAATGATAACGTATTCATTTTCAGAAGTTACAAGAATCCATGGATTTTCCAATATTTTCTACAATCACCAAAAAAGCTTTAAGATCAAATTTTGAGAAAACTCATTATGCAATAGCTCCAATTACATTTACACTGGGATTAATAATTTCACTACTCATTTTTCCTTTACCTATAGCTTACACCTCAATTACTATACTTACAATAGGAGATAGTGTCGCTAATATTTCAGGAAGAATTTTTGGTAAAACACCGATTTTCTACAACAAAAATAAAACAATCGAAGGAACAATTATAGGTTCTTTAACAGCCTTTTTAGGTTCAATACTTTTTGTAAATCCATCTCAAGCATTAATTGCAGTATCTATCGGAATGTTTGTGGAATCTCTCCCTTTGCCTACCAATGATAATTTGGCAATCCCATTGTCATCTGGAACAATATTAATCCTAATGTCGATATTTTAAATAGAATCATTACAATTCTTGCAATTGGTTCAATATTTCTTCAACGTTAAAGAAATTATCAAAACAACATTTGCAATCATAGGGATAACCATGACAACTTTCCCATGATCCGCAAAGTGCTTTGACAAAAATACACCAATCATCAAATCCAGCATCCTTTATTAAATGTCGTCTAACCCTTTTTTTCCAAGCATTCAAAATTTTACTGAAGATCATATTTCCACTTCAATACTTATCTTTTTAATCTAACGAACGATACTGGATGTTTACATCTTTAATTAAATCATTTAGTGTTCTAAGGATATTAAGAGTTGTGAAACTAAGTTCTAGAAAATAAATTAAATAACATTTTAATAAAATAATACAGATTATCAATTCTAATTTTAATTACACAAGAAATAAATTAAATTTTTAACATTTAAATCATAAAATGTTAGGTTTAGCTATTTTTTTAATTTCTTTTGTAGGTTTTTTCGGAATCTCAATTATTATTCCAGTGTTACCTCCTGGAGAAATAATAAATAATTTGATGGGCAATCCAAGTATAATTTCTCCCATTCCTGGAATAACAGGAACAGTATTCGTAAATGCTTTAATTAGCGGATTATTCTGGGCAACAATAATTTTCTTTTCGTATAATATAGCAATTCGGTTAACAAGAAAAAAGATGATAATACCAAAAGATATTACCGTTTATCCCACTTTACAGAAAGCTACATCAGATTATATTCCACCTCAAACATTTTCAAAAAAGCCAATCTATAAAACCAGAAAAAGAAAAACCCAGGTATCTTTGGATCAATCAGTCGAAAAAATAGAAGGAATAGGGCGAATCTATGGTTTTAAATTAAGAAAAATGGGAATCAGCAGTATAAATGATCTTTTAACCGCGGGTTTCACAAGAAAAGGAAGAAACGAATTAGCTAAAGGAGTGGGTCTTTCTCATTCAACAATATTTAGATGGGTTAATCGGGCAGATTTTTTTAGAATAAACGGAATAGGAAAGCAATACTCCTCGTTATTGGAAATTTGGTAAAACGTACACCACCATATAATAAAGTAAAGGCATGGATAGAAAACGCAAAAAGTCTTCAAAAAATAATAATACGGTAGAAAAAAATCTCTGAATTAGAATCATATTTTAGTCTAATCCAATTTTAGATTTATTTAATAATTTTTGGTTCTTTCCATTCCTCTTTAAGAATACTATAAAGAACCTGATCAATCCATTGCCCCTGAACATAGAAACGTTTTCTAATTATTCCTTCTTTTCTAAATCCAACTTTTTCAAGAACTCTCTGAGAAGCAACATTATTGATATGAGTAGTAGCCTGAATACAAGGAATATTTCTACTTAAAAACAAAAAATCAACCATTAATTTGGCAGCCTCAGTACCGTAACCTTTTCCTCTTTCTATTGGAATAAGAACATAGGCAATAGTAACCAAATTTCCTATTCCATTCCAAATAACATCAAAATGGTTAATATAACCAATTTTTCTAGCATCTTTTTTCTCAATTAAGAAACATCTATAATTAGAGGAACCTTGATTCTCAAATGATTTTTCTAATTCCAATTTTGAAGTTTGTAAAATAGGATTAAATTTACCAAAAAAATCAGGATCATTAAACCAATCAACCAATATTGGTAAATCCTCTTTCGCTAATACTCTTAGGTTGATGTTTTTTCCTTTAAGCATTTAATGTATCAATAAACATTACTTAATGTTCAGCTATAACTTTTATCTTAACGAAATCTTTCCACTTCTGTAAAATAAAAAATAAAAAAATATTAAATTTAGACGAATTTCTGTACTCAATATTTAATATACTCAATAGATGAGACTTTTTCAGGTGGTTTCAATGAATGAATCCAACATTTTTCCAGATAACCGTTTTATAGCTTTAGATCAATTTCTAAATCTGTTGGGATTTAAAAAATTTGAGTGGCAATCTCTTTTCAAGATTCTTGGAAGAGCTGATAGCGGTTTTCTAGAGTATAGGATAGGTAATATAGAAATTGAGGTTAATGTTGGCTCAGGTGAACCATTAGATCAAAATGAAGACATCTTCTTACGAATTATCTTTCGAATATTAAAAGAGAACGTTGAAAAATCAGCTATTTACACATACAAAATAAGCGAATTAGAAGCCTTAGGTAAAGAGAAAAAATTAAAGATCGAAAATTTCAAAATCAGATAAACATAATCAAAAAATCTTCAACATATAACTATAATTCATCTGGAGCAGTACTAGAAATGTTGGTATCCATATTTTGAGTTTTGAACATGGTTGCTGTGGAGCTGCTTTGAACAAAATTTTTGTGATAAAACCTTGCTGCAAAACAGAGAACACCCCGACTATAGCAAGAATAAATGGCCACTGAAATCCTGCATTCATAGAAACATTAACAGTTACTCCTTGAGTCATATCATAAGGTAAAATAGATAATTTTGATCCCAACAATGGAACATTAAACCCAAAAAATGAACTGGCAACAAATATAGATATTATAAGGCCAACAATAAAAAGTACAATAGAATACAAAGGTTTTCTATAGGCAAAACTCAACAATTTTGAAGAATAAGATTCTAGAGTTTTTACTGAATAAATAAACATCACTATCCCAGAAGCAGTAAAAGAAATAACACTAGTGATATTTAGCGCTAAAATTATAGGAATAGTCAAAGAGTTACCAATTAAACTAAAATTAGTATTTATAGGAGAGGCGTTAGCAACATCAAGATCATCTCCAACATTAAGTTGCCATTGCCACCAAGGAACAACTAAAGAAACAATAACTAAGATAAAAAGAGAAATACTACCAAAAAAACCAAACCAATTAATTTTTAAATCCATACAAAAAACCTCATTTTATAGGTAACGAAACAAAGACTTCTTCAGGTAACTCTATGCTAATTCCACTTACATCTAGCTCAATATCAACAAGTTTTACATCAACAGTTGACTCGCTACTGTGAAGATTAACAAAATGATTTTCAACAGCTAAATCCCAAACAAAATTTATAACAATTTCTTAAGAAATAGTCCGAGTAATTGCATAAAATTGCCTCTTTGGTCTATAGACCCAAATTGTATTATATAGTAATATTTAATATAAACATTGTGTATCCAAAATCTAACCAACCAAAAAGTAGTTAAACCGTAATCAAACAAATCAAAAGTGAGTAATTTTAAATACTATTTAAGAAACAAATTTTTGGTGCAAATTTTGAACAAAACAGGAATAAGCTTAATTCTTTTGCTAATACTCTGTTTTGTCATTATTATTCCAAAACAAGTTAGTGGAACTACAGAAAATAAAACAATAATTGTACCTGACGATTTTACTACTATACAAGAAGCTATAAACAATGCCTCAAAAGGAGACACTGTATTCGTTAAAACTGGAATATATAATGATTTAGCATTACTTAACAAATCTATATCCCTTGTTGGGGAAAACAAAGAAACAACAATAATAGACTCTTCAGGAATTGAGTCAAGAGTTTACATCGAAGCAGACTATGTAACAATAACTGGTTTTACAATAAAAAACGCAGACTCTCACGGAATAAGACTGGGACTTATAGAATTTGAACCAGACTCAGAATATCAACCAACAGGATGTAAAATAATTGGAAACAATATTGAAAACAATAAAAGAGGAATTTATGTTCGTGGTGGATCAGAACATATAATATCTGAAAACAATATCACCAAAAATGAATCTTATGGAATCGAGTTACATTCATCAAAAACAATAATCTCAAGAAACAACATTATCAACAATGGAAGAACAGGGATAACTATTAATCAATCTAAAAAAGTAATAATAAAAGGAAATTTAATAAAAAATAATGGACAAAAAGAATCTGGAACCGGTGGTATTAATCTACGTTCAGAAGGACTATTTTATATTTATGGAAACAATATCACAGGCAACCGTATAGGAATTCAATTCGACAAAAACTGTAACAACTGTTCAATTAGTAAGAACAACATAGAAAAAAACGATATCGGTATCGATCTAAACAATTTTCTCTTAAACAACTCAAGCATAGGTACAAATAACATTGTATACTTAAACAATTTTATAGACAACACCAAGCATGCAGTAATAAACAAAGAATACATCAATAATGAAAGCATCGAGGAAAATTTTTCAATTATTAACGGAACAGACATAGTCTCTTGGGATAACGGTAAAAAAGGAAACTACTGGAACAATTTTAAAGGCATAGACAACAACGGAGACGGAATAAGCAACCTTATATTTATTATAAATGAGAAAAACCAAGACAAAAAACCAATTATGCAATTAATAGAAATCCCAAAAATACAATCAGGAATAATGAGTCTTGAAGAAGGAACATTAGCAGTAAACTTAGAAATCCAAGCAAAATCATTCATTGGAGCAAGAAAAATTGCTGAGCTGACAAATGAACCATATATACTCGAATCAGGAACAAAAGGAATACTATTATGGCTTGCTTCCAATGGAACAATCTACCAAGCAGAATATCCAACAGGAAAAATACTTGGAAAATACCTATTAACACATCAACCTTACTGGAATTCTTCACATGGATCATACATTTGGAGTCTAAATTATGAAAATTCAGAAACTATCTGGATA
Source organism: Candidatus Bathyarchaeota archaeon (assembly GCA_037386505.1). Classification (GTDB taxonomy): domain Archaea; phylum Thermoproteota; class Bathyarchaeia; order Bathyarchaeales; family Bathyarchaeaceae; genus Bathyarchaeum. Next base: position 3,277 of record JARRMA010000037.1, on the reverse strand, counting down.
GAAGCAACAAATGGAACAATATTACAAGATACAAACGTTATATTCGAAAAAACAATCCAAGAAAATCCTAATGAGAAAGAATCAACACTTGAAATATCAAATCAAACATTAATAGTGATAGCATTTACCATAATCGTTATAACCGGAGCAACTTTAGTCTATCGAGAATTGAAGAATACAAACAAAAAACAGAATCAGACCAATTCACCAAATTTCTAAATAAACTCAAAAAAATAATTTTTGTCAAAAAACTATAGAAAAGTTTTTGTTGATAATACATTGTCAATCCTATTAAAAAAACAAAATTGGAAAAAAATTAACATATTTCTTAATTTGAGAAACTAGCTTTTAGAGCTAATATCTTCTTCTTGCAGGTCGTTTACTTGCATAACATTCTCTGCAATATACAGGTCTGTTTGGATCTGGTTTAAAAGGAACTTGACATTCCTTTCCACATTCAGCGCAGACTGCATTGTGCAATTCTCTTGGTCCGCCATATGACATTACTTTTTGCACCTCCACTTCTAAGACAAAACTAGTTACTAAAATCACTAATTCAAATAGTGACACACTAAAGGGTTACTTATAAACTTGCAGTTAATCAAAGAACAGATAAAGAATCACAGAAGTGAGCAAAATATTCCGAAATTAAAGTATATTGTTGATAACCAGTTTTCTCCTTTAGCGTAAACTAAAAAACAAATAATAAATCTTAATAAACAAGATATCCTATAATAATAAATGGAGATTCCTTTGGGAGAATCCAAAATCAACGATGCAATCATAACATTCGTTGCTATTCCTTTAATCATAATAATTGGACTTTATCTCATAGCTTGCACAGTTGCCCCAATAGCTCAATTAAATAATCAAACTTTCAAGATAATCTTTACATTAGCTGGAGGGATTCCAACTCTTCTTTTTTACTCAAAAGGCCAAATCAAACGAACACTTTAACTTATGAATTCAAGAATACATTTCGTTCAAGATAAATTCGCTATAAAAAGAAAATAGAAAATCAGCATCCCAACCCTTAACAAAACTAAATCACAGGGGGAGGTGAAATTAATTTTAGGTTGGGATACTGTTCACCCCTCAAACATCAAAGAATTTAATAAATTTTTCTTTTTTTCAAATAGAAAATCAAGTATTAAATTTAACTAGTTTTTTAGGGCAGATAAAGAAATGTTCTAGAGTTAGGCATATTAACTTGTTTTCACAATTAGTATAAGCGGGGGAATTAAAAAATGCAATGTATTTTCAATCATGAAATAGATTGCCCATCATACATAGCTCAAAAAGAGTTAGGATATGAACCAAACCTAAAAGAAATCCGAGAAAAATTTTGCCCTCAATGTCCTAATGGACCCAACAGTAATAATAGAGAAGTAATTCACCATATTATTCCTTCTCGCGGCAATTATATAGTCTAAACATCTTAATAGCTCAAATAATCACTAATCAAAAGCTGAATAAAGAAGCAATATGGGAATTTCTGAGATATAACCATTTATTTTTTGGGAATAAACCAACAGGCTTATTCCTATCATCTTCTAATGTCTGAGAAGTGTCGTTAATGGAATTTTGGTCCCGAATTAAGAACGAATTCTCATTTATCCAGGGTAATTACAAAATATTATTCATTAGTTGGATATTAATGGATATAGCCTGGGAAATGCCAAACCCAAACTTCCAATACTACGTCGAAGCACTAGGGGGAACAGAAGTCTCCCTAGGAATAATAGGATTAGCAAACTTTCTTGGAATGGCGATAGTAGCCTTTCCAGGAGGTTATTTAGCAGACAAATGTGGAAGACAGAAAATAATCTCGATAATGTCTTTTGGAATTGCATTATCATTTCTTTTATTTGCTTTTGCACCCAGTTGGGAATTTATCTTATTAGGCACAACAGTAAGTAGTCTTTGTCTAATCTATCAACCAGCACTTTTTGCCATGGTTCAAGACTCACTTCCAGTTAATAGACGAGGGATAGGATCATCACTTATCGAATTGATTCACGGAAGCTTTAACACTCCAGGACCGATTATTGCTGGATTTCTTTTGCTACAATTTGGACTAATTCTAAGCATGAGAATAATTTATGTAATAATGACAACATTATTCCTAATAGCAGCATTTTGGAGATTAAAACTCAAAGAAACAATGAAAAATAGGGAACCAATTAAATTTCATTATTTCATAACTTTATATGCAAAATCTGTAAGAGAGGGACTATCAATATGGAAGAAAGTTCCTCGATCAATACTATGGATTTGCATAATTCAAGCCATTACAATGTTCGGTTTTTCATTAACAAGAGTAATAAATGCAATCTATGCAAGAGACATTCTACTTATTCCTCAAAACCAATGGTGGCTAACATTTATTCCTTTGCTATTGACAATGATATTCGCTTCAATCCCAATAGGAAAAATGATAGATGTAATAGGAAGAAAAATACCAATGGCTTTAGGATCAATAACTTTTGCGATATCAACATTAATTTTTGTATTCGGTAATTTCACAATGGTTATTATATCAATGATACTTTATGGAATTTCACTTCTACTTTTAATGAGCTCAATAAACGCTATAATAACCGATCTAGTAAATGAAGAAAAAAGAGGTAGAGTAAATGGTTTTATCAATTTTGCGAACTACATAAGTCAAGGATTAGCAATGCTAATGGGCGGATTTCTTTTTGCACAAGTTTTTCCACAATCTCCGTTCTTCTTATCACTTACTCTCGTTATTCCAGTTCTTTTAATAATTCTTCTAAAAGTTAATGAACCAAAAAAACATTTAGAAACTCAATTATATATAGAACCAACAACTTTCAAATAAACCTCTTAATGTAATCTTATATTCCAAAAGTCTAAATTCTGTAAGTATCTTGAGTTGTATTCTATTTGTGCAAAAACTTTATTAAAATATAGATTTCATTCCTTTTTATATGAAAAAATTTTTTCAAAGGCAAAGATATTTGACCATAATCGTTTTACCTATAATTCCTGTAATATGGATAATCGGTTGGATACTTACATATTTTAGTTCTACAAAGATAGAATCTAATAACCAAAATCCTATTGAAAATATAAAACGAATTAAAAGCAGCTCATAACATAAAAAAATGGTCTTTCTTCAAATTACAATTAGATACTAATCTTTTGTTTTCAGCAAGCTTTTGTAAAGTTTGATATGCTTCTTAATATGTTTCTCATTAGAGAAAACTTTTCTTACTCGTTTCAAACCATGCTTGCTCATTTTTTGTCTTAG
>JARRMA010000036.1:6962-17734 GCA_037386505.1 Candidatus Bathyarchaeota archaeon | reverse complement strand
CCTAAAACAATAATTTTTTCTTTATTTTAAATTACTATCTAAATTGGATCAAAAAAATTCAGAAAATAATAGAAAAAAATAGCATTTATTGGCTTCCCCTGAAACCCATTTGCCCTAAATTATCAGATCCAGCGGTTCCTGAATTGCTACTTTGTTGTCCATAACCGTTGTTGTCTGCTTCTTGACCAAAACCACCAGCTAATCCTGTTTGTCCATGTTGTGCTCTGTAATGTCCCATTTCCTGATTGAAGTTTTGATCTAAATCTCTCACAAGTCTACCAATTTCTTCCAGATCTTGAATACTGTTATCAATATCCGTGCTTTCTTCTGCGTTTTGTATCAATTCTTGAAATCTTACCATAAAATCTTCTTCGTTCTTATAGCCTAAGCCTTGAAGGAAGCTGTCTACATCAAACCCTTCAGTTCTTGCTTGTCCAAAACTTTCTCTAAATCTTTCTCTATATCGATAAGCACCTTCGCAGTAATCAATTATTCTTTGTGGATTAAATTCTCGAGCAATATCTCTAAGCTCTTGACAAACTTGACTTATCAATGAGTTTGCATCTCTTAGACTGTTTTTTGCATCATCAATTTGATCTGAATCAAGGGCGGATTGTGCATCTTGAAGTAACCCTTCTGCTGAATCCAATTTGGCCAGCATTTCAGGGTCCGCTAGCAAATCTTGGAGTTCAAGTATTTTGTTTAATGATCTATCAATTGCTTCTTGTATTATTTGCGGTTCAACTATTTGTCCAATTTCAACATCCGCTTCAATGAGGATCACTTGGATTGATTTAAGAACACCATGGAAAATCTCTAAAGCATCTCGTGAATAAGAAATTGCATCTTCATATTCCGTTTCTAATAGCGCTTGTTTAGCATTAATTAAAACGATCCAACCTTGGCCATCTGAATCTGCTTCCCAAGTACCAATTATTGTGCCTTCTTCAACTAAGAGTGAAACATTTTCATAGAATTGTTGATCCAAACCTACATCTATAATTTTATCCATCACAGTTTCATTAGCTTGAACTAAAGAAACCAAATTTAGTACTTTCTCTCGTGCTTCATCAGCAATTTCGGTCATTCTTTCAGCTTTTGTATCTGCGCTTTGAGATGAAAAATATGCTGAAGCTGGAGCTGCCATTATCAATACTGTCAATAGAATCGTCAAAACCGCAATTTTGTTTCTTTTCATAATTTCACCATCAATTATATTTGTTAAACATCAAATTAAGGGACACTGCGGTACAACCGTTTCATTTTTTGGAACACTCATTTCGCAGTATACCTAATTAAAAAGAATATGATATATTGTGATACAAGATGATAAACATTCTTTGAATGCTGCTTCATCTTTCAAACAAAAAAATGTGAGGTGAAATATATGATAATTAAAAAAACAGGTATTTTCATTATTTCTATGCTTTGTATATTTACGGTAACAACGCTCTTTGTTTCAGCTTATGCTCAAACAGGAGAACAAATTTCTGGAAACAAGATCCCCCCTGGTATGCCAGTTGATGCTATCCAATATAATAAAACAGACTTGACTCCCTCTGGAATTATGGAATCCATTCAAGCAATGGAAACAAATGTATTCTTCTATAGAAACTTCACTTTAATGATGAATTGTACCCAAAACTGTGAACTAAACATGACTCTTGACCCTCAGGTTAAAGAACGCTTATTCAGCCTTTCTGTTGAACCTAATCAAACGATGACACTTACAATGAATGTTAGCGCAATGCCACCTAATGGAGAAGCAGTTATGGAGCAAACTTTGAACTTCTATATGGGAATTGAGACTCAAGCTAAACTTGAACTTCAAGGTCAACTAAGATTACATATCAACCAGACTGAACTAAGTGAAGAACTAGGACGAGTATTAAATGCTTCAAGATTAAGTTGGATGTACTGGAATCAGACTCAAAACCAATGGACTCCTGTAGAAAGTTACATGGACCAAAACGGATATCTGGTATGTAACACTGATCACTTTTCAACATGGACTATTGCCGAAATTGATTCAGAACAAATCCCGGAAAATATACATATATTTACAGTAGTTGGTTTGATCACTGTTGTGTCGGTTGCCTCAATTTATATGAAGCGAAAGAAAAAATACTAATCCAACTATTTCCCTTTTGTTTTTTATAGTTTATTTCTTTCTCTTTAAGAATAAAATCGATGAAGAGTAGATATCATTTTAATAAATTTTGATGAAGCTTAATTTTTTGGATAATTGAAACGTAATTTATTTTATTGTGTACAATTTTGATGTTTTTTTGTGAACATTGTTTTAAATTTTATTACCTTATTTAGAATATAGAATCGTAATATTTAATACATAATTCATGATAGAATATAATGGATATCAATAATTATTCGATCAGAAAGGAAAGGGAAATAGTTTGAATTATGAAATTGTTTTTATGGAAAGACAGATTCTTTCTATAGGATTAATAGAGAGAGAACTGTATCAGTTGTATAGCAATTTGTCTGAAAAAGTTGAAGACTTAGCTGCCAAATCTCTTTTTACATATATCGCAACTGATAGCCTCAAACATTCTACGATTTTAGTTACAATAATAGAAGAAGCAGGTGGTTCAAAAGTTAAAGAACAAGATTGTGACCCAACTACCAGTTACAATATCGATTTAATTAAAACACTTTCTAAAGATGTTTCAAAAAGACAAACGATTGACCGCGATGAATTGATTTCTTTAATTGACACACTAGTTAGTTTCGAGAACCTTTTGTATGATGAATACTCAAAAGCTTTTTGTTTACAAACAACTAAACTAGAGAAAACTGTAAGAGGCAAGACCGAAGAATCTGATTTGAACATTTTTAGTTTAATAATTGACGATGAAAATCTTCATAAACGAATATTATCATCAATAGTTAATCTTTGTGACAAAAAATTAGATTTTAAAAATAATGCTCCGATAGTAAAATATCAAAGACCAGATTCATGGTATGTTCCACCCCGATAAGATATGAAAAATATGTATTTCAAATTCGTAAATGTATTATGTTAATCAAAAACATTTCCAAGTTATGAATACCCAAATAGCACTAATAGAGATACCCTTAACAAAACGTGAATGCGAAACTTGTAAATATTTCACTGAGCAAGACGAGTTTTTCTATTGTAAATTCTTTGAAGCTTTCCTTGCAGAGGAAACTTTGTGTATTCCTTGCGATTTTAAAGAATGTGACTCGCCAACAATCAATCTTCCAAAATAATTAATTTATTTCTATGCGCTTGTTTTTAGTTGATCTTTAAGCACTTTCATGCAGTTTAAAGCTGCAAAAGCAGATGATTCTAAGCTTGATGAAGCAGATTCTATTGCATTGAGGTACATTAATTTCTGGCTAAGAAATGTTGATGGAATTCTTTCTATGGGTTTAAAAGTGGGGTATGCTGCACTCCAGACATGATCCAACAATGTTTTTTCGTTTTTGAAAATTTCATCTAAAATATTATCTTTTATTGGTTTTTTTGATGTAATGGCAACTATTGTCTTATTTTCTCTTAATTTATTAATAGAAAATCGGGTGATTGGATCAGCTTCGTTGGATGTGAGTATTATCAAAGGTAATTCATTGGATTTATTTAAATTAAAATATCTAAAATTAATTTCTCCCTCTATAATTTTGATGTAGATTTTCTTAAATTCTCTAGAATGAGACTCTTTATTTGAAATTCCATCGATTTTTAAATTTGAAGTCTCTAGTGGTGAAGCAATTATAACTCCATCGAAAATTGAATTATTATCTTCAGTTATAACTCGGAAAGTGTCTTTAGATGTTTTTTCGATACTTTCAACACTATTGCTTAACTCAAGATTACTATTAGATTTTTCTAACAGCTTTCTTGGTAAAATATCGTTTCCTTCACTAAGACTGTAAAGCGATTCTCCATACACTCCTAAGAGTGAGGATAACCCTGCAAATCCTCCTATTGAAGCATCTTGTGAATAAATAATCCTGACTATTGGTGTAATCATTTCATCTATGAATTTTTTATCTATTCCTATCTCAGTAAGAATTTTATCAAATCGGTTTTTATACCATTTATCAAGGCCAATATTTTCAAATATTTCCCACAATTCTGCAGGTTTTTCATGATATATTTTTTTAATTTTTTCCTTTGATTCTCTAAGAGTGATTAACAATTTTGGAGTACTAAGTTTGTAAGTAGTAATTAGTTTCAACATATTATAAAAAATTGGTTGATTTGCTTTGAAAATAATTTCAGTTCCATTCCATACTGCAATATCTGTAGATTCCTGAACTTTTTTTATATCTATTTCTATTTCTTTGATTAAATCAGAGATTATCCTATTATTGGAATTGAAGAAAGCTGCCCCTAACTCAATTTGGGTTTTTCCATGGCGATATGTTAGCATTCTTCCGCCTACTCTTTTTTCCCTTTCATAAACAGATATTTTTGACCTTGGTAAATATTTACGAGCAAAATAAGCAGCTGAACAACCCCCAATTCCTGCTCCTATAATCGCTAAACTAACCATTTGTTTCAACCATTTTTGTCGTATTTATCACAAATTATTAGTTACTTAAACTATGTTAAAGCCCTGCAGCATATGAATTATTACTACGGTGTAGAAAACCACTATAATATATCTATGAACAAACTTTGTATATCTTAGTACTTTATTCCCTATTCGAAATTTTTCTAGAAATCCTGTTAACACAAGAATAACTAAAACAAGAAACAAAACAATTCCATCCTCGATTTTTGGAAAATAATTTATTAATCTTCCAAAATTTTGGGCAAAATGGATAGAAATTAAAAGGAAAGCAACAAGATTTCCAAAAACATGAATTCTTAACAAAATTCTCCTGTTCTGAGATCTTTTTCGTTTTAAAACATAGTAGGTTGGAATTAGAAGCGCTACGAAAACTGCTGCTATTATTCCCAACCAATGAACAAAAAAGAATGGACCTACAAAAAAGGATAATTCTAACCAGAAAGTGTAGGCAATAGCTGAGAATATTATTGTTATCAAAAGTAATGTAATTGATAATAAAAATTCTTTATTCCTATTATATTTCAACTATTTAACCCTGTTAAGAGAAAAAGCAATGTTGAATTTAAGATATTTTGTTCTTGTAATTTTAAAATTACGATTTGTTAACATCAATTTCTAAAAAAATGTAATTAACAACACTATCTTTAACCTGTTACACCTTCTAAATTGTTATTCAGAATAGCATAAATGTGAAAATCTTATCTTGAAATTGGAAGTACATATTAAGAAATGAGTGAACTAAATATTGTGACAATACAATTAAACGGAGAAAAACAAAATTTCATCTTAGAAAAAATAGACTTCAAAACAGGAAGCAGAGGTTACCACGCACAAGGAAAGATGCAAATTGGAGACAAACGATATCAATGTAATATTCTTTGTGTTGAAATAGGTTCAAAACCAAAAGATAAGTAAATCATTCTCTTTTTCAAAGAGATTAAAAAATAGAGGATTTTGATTTATCCTCAATATAAAAAATGGAAAACACGGATATTTTCCAGTGCCATTTTATTCTATTAGTGTCATGTCTTGTCCACAGCAAACAAGAGTTCCTGCACCAGATTCTAAAATTTCAACTTTGTTTCCACATATTTCACAAAGATATATCTGCCCTTCTTCAGTCATTTTTTTCCCTCCTATTATTTTACTTAATAGTTTTCACACCAAACTTCGAAATAACTTTGAGCATGAGAACAAACTGGACATGTTATAGGAGCTTCACTTCCCTCGTATACATGTCCACAGTTTCTACATTTCCATTTGATAACTTTATCTTTTTTGAATACTTTGTTTTGTTCAACATTGGCCAGCAATTTTAAATATCTACGTTCGTGTTTATTTTCAACTGTAGCAACCATTCTAAACGTATGTGCTATATCTTTGAAACCTTCTTTATCTGCTGTTTCCGCAAAATTGGGGTATAATGTTCCCCATTCCAGTTTTTCTCCTTCAGCTGCTGCTTTTAGATTCTCAGCAGTAGAAACAATCATCCCTGCAGGATAACTAGCATTAATTTCTACGTCTCCACCTTTTAGAAATTTGAAAAAAAGTTTAGCATGTTCTTTTTCATTGTCTGCTGTTTCAGTAAATAATGCTGAAATTTGTTCATATCCTTCATTTTTTGCTACTGAAGCAAAAAATGTATATCTTGTTCGTGCTTGTGATTCCCCTGCAAAAGCTTTTAATAGGTTTTTCTCGGTTTCACTACCATTAAATTCCATTTTTTTCACCTGTCTTTTGATTAAAAATATTTTCAATCTTCTTAAATCTATCTGCTGCCTAAGAATTGGACTCTTTTAATCAGTAATATTTTCTTTTAAAAAATCAATTAGAAAATATTTTCACCCAGGAAATCAGTCTTTTTCCTAATTTCAAGTTTCTTTCAGATCACAAGGAAGATATAATGTCTGTTCTGCTAATAATGCACCTAATAGCTTACAGTAGAAGCGTCCCTCTAATTTGTCAAAGTGCTTACATTTTTTGCAGACACTTTCAGCATCAGTAAATTTTCCAAGAACAGTTTGATTAGTCATTTCTAAAGCTTCTGTTTTAATCTAAGATTAAATTCCTTTCGGAGTCATAATTAAAATTAGCGTTTTACAAATAAATTAGAAAGATTTGTTTTGATTAAATAAATTCAAACATTGATTAATTATCTTATTAAGGAACAAAATAAATTTCCTAAAGATAGCTATTGTAATTTAAAGAATAATTATGGTGTACTCATAATGCACGCAAGAATAGTATTACTAGTTGATCTAGATTATTTTTATGCTCAATGCGAAGAGATGAGAACACCAAATATTAAAGATAAACCCGTTGTTGTTTGTGTTTACTCTGGTAGAACAGAGGACAGCGGTGCAGTAAGTACTGCAAATTATATAGCCAGAAAATATGGTGTAAAATCAGGAATTCCGATATCTTTAGCCAAAAAGAAACTCAAAAACATTGATGCAGTTTTTCTCCCTGTTGATCTTCCTTTTTATAAAAAAATTTCAAACAATATAATGAAAATTCTTACTGAACATGCTGATTTATTTGAACAGGTTGGAATTGATGAAGCTTATTTGGATGTGACCAAGAGAACAACAACAGATTATTTTGAAGCAAGTAAGTTGGGGTTAGAAATAAAAAGAAAAATCTTGTTTAATCAAAAACTTACGTGCTCAATAGGTGTCGGTCCAAACAAACTTATAGCAAAGATCGCGGCAGATGTACAAAAACCTGATGGATTGACACTTGTTAAATACAACGATTATTAGAATTGTTTGGTAAAAAACTTGGGACATATTTTCGTAATGCTTCTATGGGAATTGATGATGAACCTGTTCAGCAAAGAAGTGAACCTGAATCTTTAAGCAGAATATCAACACTTAAAGAAAATACAAAGACATTATCTCTTATTCTTAATGATGCATTTAAACTATGTAAGGAAGTTCACACTAAATTAATGCAGAACAGATTACTCTTCAGATCTGTCAATATATACATTGTTGGTAGCGATCTTAAGACATATAATAGATCCAAAACATTTGAAGATTCTACCAATAGTTTAGAACTTCTCGAGAAAACTGTACATGATTTATTTGAGAAATTTCTTAAAGAAACTGATATTGAAGTAAGAAGAATCGGTGTAAAAGTTTCAAACCTTTCTAGAAAAGAAGTAGAACAAAGACAATTAGCAAACTTTTTTTAATGTTTATTTTGTTGTTTATTAGAAATTAAGAATATTCCAATTTCAGCAAAAAAATTTGGAAAAATATGGATTTCTTTATTTTTTGTTATATAACTTGAATCTTCGATTGAAATCTTTTTTTCAGTACAAAATTTAATGAAATCAGAAACGCTTAGAAAATGTAAGTTTGGAGTTTCATACCATTCATGAGGAAGAGAAGGTGTAACTGGGACTTTTCCTTTAAAAAATATTTGGAATCTTGCTGGGTAATATACAAAATTTGGGAAACTTACTATAGCTTGTTTTCCTACTCGTAATGCCTCTTTTAGAACAAATTCAGGTTTTTTTACTTGTTGAAGAGTTTGGCTTAATATGACATAATCAAATGAATTATCAGAATATTCCGTCAATCCAGTGTCAATATCTTGCTGAAAAACACTTAATCCGTTTGCTACACACTTATGAATTTCTTTTTCATCAATCTCTATACCTTGTGCATGTACATTTTTTTGTTTAACGAGCATTTTTGTCAGCACTCCAGAACCGCAACCTAAATCTAAAACTGACGAAAACTCTTTTATCCAGTCTGAAATTATTCTATGCTCCAGTTTAGATGTCTGTTTTGTCAATCATTTTCTCCTCATGCCCATTCGCAACTGTTTTTAAGAAATTTTTTATTAAATCTGTTTCTTCTTCGACTTCCAAAAGGAATGCATCATGTCCATAAGTTGAGTTTATTTCACAATATGTTGTATCAATTCCTGCCAATTTACATGCTTTAACGATTTCTCTAGATTGATAAACTGGATAGAGCCAATCTGATTTGAACGCTAAAACCAAAACCTTTGCTTTTAAGTCCTTGAATATTTCTCCGAGTTTTGTTCCGTTTAGAATGCTAAAGTAGTCGATTGCTTTTGTTATGTAAAGATAAGAGTTTGCATCAAATCTTTTAACAAAGTTGTCACCTCTATATCGAAGATAGCCCTCTACTTCAAAGTCTGTATCAAACTTGAATGGTTTTCCATTATTTTTGCGGCGCCTTCCAAACTTCTCTGCCATTGAAACATCGCTCATATAAGTTATGTGTCCAACCATTCTTGCTACAGCTAATCCTCTGTCGGGAGAATGGCCATAATAGTAGTTACCATTATTCCAGTTTTGATCAGCCATAATTGCTTGACGACCAACTTCATTAAATGCGATTTGTTGAGGATTATGTTTCATTGTTGTAGCAATTGGAATGGCTGATCGTATTCTTTCTGGATACGAAATCATCCATTGTAAAACTTGCATTCCTCCCATTGATCCACCTACAACAGTTAATAATTTCTCAATTCCTAAATGGTCAATAAGTCGGACTTGTGCATTTACCATATCTTGGATAGTTATTATTGGAAATTCTGTGCCATAGGGTTTACTTGTTTTAGGGTTTATCGATGAAGGTCCTGTTGAGCCTATGCACCCTCCAATAACGTTTGAACATATAATGAAATATTTCTCTGTATCCAAAGCTTTGCCTTGACCAATCATTTCATTCCACCAGCCGGCTCTTTTTGCTCCTCTATGGAATCCAGCAGCGTGGGTTAAGTGTTCCGTAGGTTTCGTAGGCTAATGTTATTTGATCAAGTTTTTCTCCAGATTCAAGTATGAGGTATGTTGGATCGTCAAAAGTAAAATATTTTGTTTCAACGAAATTTTTTTCTGTTACAACATTTGATGTCATTGATCGTCACTTTATTTTTTGTGAGCATTTTTCTTCTCAATTTTCATTGTTTTACTGCAGCTTTTAGAGCTTGATCAATATCCTCTTTGATATCTTCAACATCTTCAATTCCAATTGAAAGCCTTATGTAATCTTCTGTGACTCCTGTCTCAATTTGTTCTTTCTTAGTTAACTGTTGATGAGTCGTTGATGCTGGATGAATAACCAGACTCTTAGCATCCCCAATATTTGCTAAGTGGGATAGGAGTTTTACTGATTCGATAAATCTTTTTCCAGATTCTAATCCTCCCTTAATTCCGAAACCTACGAGCCCTCCATAGTTTCCTTTCAAATATTTTTTCGCAAGCTCATGACTGGGATGTTCTATTAATCCTGGATAATTTACCCACTTAACTAAAGGGTGTTTTTTCAAGAATTTTGCTATCTCAAGTGCATTTTCTGAATGTTTTTTCACTCTTAACGGTAGTGTTTCTAGACCTTGTAGGAATAAGAAAGCATTGAATGGACTCAGGGCTGGTCCTAGATCTCTTAGTAATTGAAGTCTTGTTTTTATTATAAACGCTACATTTCCTAAATCTGGATAATTTCCAAAAGTTTCCCAATATCTTAATCCATGATAACTTGGATCTGGTTCTGTAAATTCAGGAAATTTACCGTTACTCCAATCAAATTTTCCTGAATCTACGATTACTCCTCCAATTGAGGTGCCATGTCCTCCTATGTATTTTGTTGCAGAGGCTACAACAACGTCTGCTCCATAATCTATTGGTCTTACTAATCCTATTCCAACTGTATTATCTACAATAAGAGGGATCCCTTCTTCATGAGCGATTTTAGATATTGATTCAAAGTCTGGAACATCTAGTTTTGGATTTCCTATGGTTTCTGTGTATATTGCTCTTGTTTTATTTGTGATTGCTTTTTTAAACTCGTCAGGTTTTTTAGAATCAACGAATTTTGTTTTTCTTCCTAATTTTTCAAACGTATAATGTAATAATTGGTATGTTCCCCCGTAAAGGTTGTTTGCCGCTACTATTTCATCTCCAAGTTGGGTTATTGTTAGTAATGCAAGTGTTTCAGCTGCTTGTCCTGATGCGACAGCTAGCGCTGCAGTTCCTCCTTCAATAGCTGCGATTCTTTTTTCGAAAGCATCGTTTGTTGGATTCATAATTCGAGTGTAAATATTTCCAAACTCTTTTATTGCGAAGAGATTTGCTGCATGTTCTGTGTTTTTAAAAACAAATGATGTTGTCTGGTAAATTGGAACAGCCCTTGCTCATGTGGTAGCATCTGGATTTTCTTGTCCAGCATG
>JARRMA010000036.1:0-6918 GCA_037386505.1 Candidatus Bathyarchaeota archaeon | reverse complement strand
CTTTATTGTGAAAAATATTCCTTTTAGAATATTTTTCTTCACTTCAAATCAAATTTCCTGAAATAAAAATCTATATAATAAAATAATTTCATAATAGGAGCTATTTCTATTTGTTTTACCTTTCTCTATGTTTTAATTCAGTAAGAGGTAACCTTATTCTGATAGTGGTCTTATTTCCATAGATAGTATACTTATGGAGTTTCTTGCCTTCAGGTATCCTATCTACTAAACCACATTTTACTAGAGTATCTAAATTTCTCCAAAGACCTTTCTTGGCCCCCTTGTTTAAGTTCATGCTTTCAAATAATTCTCCGACTGTCATTGGGGATCCATGTTTTTGGTAATGAGAAGCTAATTGCATTAATATTTGTCTATTACGTTTGGAACCTAATGCATCCAACGTTTTTTCTGTCAATTCTTCGGGAACAAATAGGCTTTCATGAGTTCCAAGAATTGCTTCCATTGCTTCATAATATGGTTTTATAAAATCCCAATAACATTTCAGAACAAGACGTTTTAATTCACGGGGGGCTATTTCATTACCTAAATGTTTTTGGATATCTATTTTTTCCCAGCAAGATTCTTCCCCTTTACTGGGTGTTGATGCAAAAGGTTGAATATAATTTTTCACAAGATAATCGAGGAACTTTATTGAAACTTTTTCGTTTTCGTAAATTTTTCGACTAACATCTCTATATGAATCACTTATAAACAGGGTTTCATCTGGATTTAGATCTCTTGGATGTAAATATCGCATAGGTATACCTGAAATTGCAACGGGGTCAGGCAATACAATCGTTGCTGGGTATTCTATTCCTTGATCTGCGCAGATTAATTTTTTTAATATTGAAAGTCCCGCATTTGATTTATCAAAAATATTGTATGATGCCCCTAAGTATCCAAGTGTTTCTAGACCCCAGCTAACGTATGGATAGCTTTTGATTTCTGTTTCACGTTTATTTCTTTCAAAAAGGTAAATTTTGAGTAATTCTTTTTCATATTCTGTGAGATGGTAGGTTTTTTCTTTTAGATTAATTGTTTTTGTTTCGAGGAGTTTTTCTAAAGTGTCTATTTGTCTTAGAATATCTTGAAGGCTTTTTTCGAATTCAAGTATTCGTAATATACTGTAAACATCTTTTTGGATCTCGATTCTATCTTCAACGATTACCACTCGTGTGCTTGGAGAAAATATTCCTTGGAAGAATTTGTGGGCTTCTGATACCCGTTCACTAATGTCACCCCGATGGTATCCTCTTCCGATATCTCTTAAAGCTCCTATATAGACAACAGGATTTATTGAATATCCATTTTTTATTAAATATTGGGTAAGAAAGAGTGGAAAAAAATGTTTGAGTTGTGAGACTTCTAAGTCTGCATGAAAAGCAACAACGACTATAGAGTTGAGTTTTCTTCTTTTCCAATTTTCACCTAAGCCATCAACAATTTGAATTTCTCCCATTTCAGAGAACCGTTGCTGAAACCATTTTCCTGTAAGTAAAGGTAAAGGTATTCCATCACTCGCTTCTTTTATGCTCAATAATTTTTTTCTCCTTTATGACTAATTGTTGATTGATTTTGGATAAAAGTGACATTTTTTTGAAACTTGATTTCTAAATATATTAATTATTGTTGTTGCTATTTAAATTTAGGTAACATTTCATGTGACCAATCTCTAAGAGTTTATTAATCAACATCTTGTTTTCTTGTATGTCTTAGACAACTTAAAATATTCTCTTTAACATACCTGTTTTTCCGAAAAATAGGAGAACAGTATTTATGATCTTAAATTTTAATTCGTTTAAAAAAATTTCTGAAGGTAAAACTAAAATAATTTATGAAAATCCAGAAGATCCAAAAACTGTTTACATGGTATTTAAAGATGACATAACCGCTGGAGATGGAGTTAAACATGATAAAATATCTGGAAAGGCTTTAGTTGATTGGAAAACTAATCGGGAAATCTACGAATTGCTTAATCGAAAAAATGTTCGTACCCATTATATTTGTTCTCCGCAGGAAAAAGTGACTCTTGTTAAGAAACTTGATAGAAAAATAAACCTTGAAGTTGTATCAAGAAGAGTTGCTGCAGGTTCTATTTTAAAGTGGGGAAAAATAGTTGAAGGAACTAGATTCGATCCTGTAATTACTCAGTTTCATTACAAAGATGATCCTCTTCATGATCCTATGTTAGATGATAAATACATAGATTATATAATATCTGCAAAGGAAGGAGGCCAAGATTACGCTGAAATGCGTAGGCTAAACAAAGAAATTTTTCTTCATCTCGAAAAAGCTTTTTCAAATTTTAATATCCAGTTAATTGACATGAAACTAGAATATGGAATCATCGATAGAGAAGTTTACTTGATAGATGAAATTACAGGTGGTTCTTTTAGATTATGGCCTTATTCTCATAAGAATCCGAACTTAAATCAGTCCAATATCTTAAAAGAACTTAATCCACAAGGGCGTCTTGATAAAGATACCTACAGGATGGGAGAAAAAATCGATAATGTGCTAACAAAGTTTGAGGAAATAGCTAAAATAACAGCAAAATTTAGAGACCTATAAAATCAGTATAATATTAATCTTCGTTCTGATCCAATGTTACCATTACGGGGAGTGTTATGTTTCCATGAGGCATAACATACACCTTAGCATTTTTTCCTGCTAATTCAAATGCATCATTTAATGCATCATTCATTGCTCTTGCTGTTCTCATTTTAAACATATTCATTGCATAACAATCAGGAATAACTGATACCAAAATAATAGTGACTTTTTGTAGAGCCTTCATTAAATAGTATGCTTTATGTCCTCCTAATACGAAATTTTTCTTTATTTCCTTCTCGATGCGTTTAATATTATCAAATTTTTCCATCCATTCCAAGAAAACTTCGTTACCATGACCCTCAGGGCATTCTGCGATTAGAACTATTACCCCCCTTCTTTTTACCGCGTCCAATGCATTGTGAATACCTTTTGAAGCTTGATATAGGTTAATATCAAATGGATGTCCACCTGCGCTTACAATTACTATATTTGCTCTTTTATCAATAGAGACTTTAAACATTTCATCAACAAGTTTAGTGCCTTCTAGAAATGCTTGTTCTAAATCTCCAGCAAAGGCTTTTATTAATTCATTTTTGCTGTTTGTGACAATATTTAATATAAAGTCGACTTTTGCAAGTTTTGCAGCTTCCATCATGTCTTCATGTACTGGGTTTTCGTCTAAGACGCCAGTAGTGGCTTTGGGATGTAAAAGTAGTGCATGATTTTGTTGAATTGTTTCTGAACTTGAAACTGCTGGAAGTACTCCTTTTCTTCCTCCGCCATAGCCTGCATAATAGTGTAGATTTATATCTCCTGCTAATATTTTCAAGTCTGCTTCAGCAAAAGTTTTGTTTACTCGAACGTGTGTCCCATGGGATGTTTTACCTAGAAATACTTGATCTTCTGCCCTATGATTATGGCTTATTGTTTTAACTCTTGAAAGTGCTTCTTTTCCTAGTAGTTTTTCTTTTTCTTCTTGATTTACAGAGCGATGAGATCCACATCCGAAAATTACTGTAATATTTTCATCTTTTATTCCTGCTTTGTTTAATTCGTCAAGTAATGGAATAATCATAATGTAGCTTGGAGTAGCTCTAGTTGCATCATCTACTACTATGGCTACTTTATCATTTTCTTTTGCGATTTCACTTAATTTTCTTGTTCCAATAGGATTGTTTAGTGCTCTAATTATCTCAGCGTTTTGGTCTTCAACTTTTGGTTTTTCATTGGGTTCTATAGAGCCTAGAAAATTTCTGGTGGGTATTCTTGCGCAAACTTCAGTTTTGCCATAAGGAATCCATGCATCAACCATAACAGAACCTTCTGATTGGATACAAGTTTTTCATGGAGCGTAATTTAAAAGTAACGGCTAATCCTACACAATGTCTTTAAAAGTGCTTATGCATATTGCTCAAGATGGGGAGAAAGAGAATTGGAAAAGCAAAAAATGAAGGCTGAATTGAGTCAAATCTTGAATAGAGTTGGTGCTTTAAAATTTGGTTCATTCAAACTTACAAGTGGAAATATTAGTCCATATTATCTTGATTTGCGAATTATTCCAAGCTTTCCAGATGCGTTTAAAAGAATATGCGATCTCTATATTGCGTTAATAAAAAACGAGATCAGCGAAGATGGTTTTGATCGGATTGCAGGAATTCCGACAGCTGGGATGTCTTTTGGATCAATTGCTGCTTATAGGTTAGAAAAAGCCTTCATTTATGTTCGAACTTCTGAAAGAGAACATGGACGAGGAAGAAGGGTCGAGGGTATCTTGTTACCTGGGGATCGTGTTTTGTTAATTGATGATCTTATAACAAAGGGGGGATCTATTTTGAGGACTGCTGAAGCTGTTAAAGCTGAAGGCGGTGTTGTTTCAGATGTTGTTGTTCTATTAAACCGAGAAGAAAACGGAGAAAAAAGCTTGGCGAATGAGGAGATCAAGTTACATTATATTCTAACTATTAGTGAATTTGCAAGAAATCTACATGAAATAGAAGCTATTACTAAAAAACAAATGGAAACAATACTTAAACAAGTCAAATAATAAATAAAATTTTGATTATTCGTTTGTTTTTTGTTAATATTGATTTTTAATATTTATTCAGTTTTCATCAATAATAAAAAGTATTTTTGAAGAATTTTATTTGATGACCTATAATTGACAAAACTAGAGATTTTAAAGAATTTTTTAATTGACTCAAAATTTTTTTATTGTAAACGTTGCGGATACAAATTACCTAAAAATGAAGCAGTTATTTCGGGGTGGACTTGTCAGCAAACTCTTCGTCATATCCATTGTCCAAGTTGTGGAAAAATAATTGGATATATTAAATAAATTTAGTACGATTAGCTGATTAAGTTATATTTCGGTGGTATTTAGGGAAAATTCATGCTTTTTTATTCGTAATATATTAAGTCTTCAAGTTCTAGTGTTTCATGAAGGTTGCTAACTGCATGATAAACATCTTCTTCATGTTTTGCGCCTGTGCAGACTAATTTTCCGCTGGCAAAGAGAAGAATAACAACTTTAGGAGAATCCATTCTATAAATTAGTCCTGGGAATTGTTCTGGTTCATACATTGTTCGACCTAAAGAGTAAGCTGATCGTTCAAGATCTATTAAACCTGCTAAATTTGCTGATGCAACTATATTTTGTATCTTTAATTCTGGCTTTCCTAAGATAATTATTCCGCTTTTCTTCAGTTCTCTGACAACTTTCATAACTGCTCTTTTTGATTCTTTTTCTGATTTGGCTCCTGTGCAGACCATTTTCCCTGAATTGAATATTAATGTTGCAGTTTTTGGTCTTTTTAATCTAAAAACTAGTCCAGGAAATTGTTCTGGGCGATATTCGACTCCTGGATATCCTTTAACTACTGCATTCAGGTCAATTCTTTGATTTAAAGATGCAGAAGCCACAACATTTTCTATTCTTATAGAAGCGATAACTTCGGGTATCTCTAACCCCTCCTTATAAAGCAACATGAATTTGGTGCAGAGTTATTTAAAGGCTTGGTTCATTTTTGTCGTTTTTTAATTGCTTTCTTATTGTAGGTATTAGTTCGACAATTAAGAGAATAATTATCCATAATCCGACAAAAGCTATCTTTCTTTCTGGTGGATCAAAGAATAAGGCGATATGGCCTAACCATGGTATCTTAAATCCCACATATCTGCCTACAATTCTGGCTTCATTAACTTGTTCATTTGCTCCAGGGGGATTAGCATCACCATGAAATATGAATGTAATAACTCCGTTGTTTGCAATTGTTTTATCGATTACCCTATGGACAATTAATTCGCTTGTTCCTTTGTATACTACGATGTCACCAGGTGGGTTAGCACTTGCTGGTGCAGCATAAATATCATTGACATCTGGTATTCCTTCAATTACTATGAGATCCCCAGCATAAAGGACTGGTTCCATACTTCCTGAAGCAACTGCTAAAACTGGATGATCTGTTTTAAAAATGTAACTCAAACCAAACCAGAAAACCAAAACTGCGATTATTACAACAACTATCATTATGACTGTTTGCATGTAGTCGCGTTTTAAAAAAGCCGGAATATTCATCCCAATTTTTGACTCCAGTAAAGTTAGAATTTTTTAGGTTTCTACTTTATTCTAAAACATAAAAACCTAACGCATAACACAAAAAAAGGAGGATTTTTTGGGTTTTATTTCTATTCTAATGCGATGAAAATTGTTAAGAAAATTAAGGCATTAGACTTTTTGTTTTTTTAAGACGACCTTGAATGATTTGCCGCAATTTGGGCAGTCAAATAGGCCTATTGTTAATTCTGTTTTCTTTCCTGTCTTATCTGGGCGACCGGCCATCTTCCATGTTTTTCTGGGTTTGTCAACCTCTGAGCCGCAGTTTTTACATTTTACCATTCCCTTTTCCTCCGTTAAATGTCGGATTCATGTTTTGTTTATGATGAATAAAAGATTTGCCTTACATTCATGTTAATGATAAAGAGGATAGCCTTTGCTGTCTTTGATTTTTATTTTTTAAATACTAATTTTTTTGTTTCCAAAATACTTTTAAAACTGCTTTGCTTTACTCCTTCGGCTCTGAGGCCTATCGATTTGTCAGAAATATCGGGAAATGTTTTCGAGGGGTTTGTTAAACCAATCCGGAGGTTAATTGAACAGAAAGGTTTCGAAAGGCCTACAGAGACTCAAGAAAAAGCTATTCCGAAAATTCTTGAAGGTAAAAATGTTCTTTTAATTTCACCAACTGCCACTGGGAAAACTGAATCTTCTGTTCTTCCTGTTTTAGATATGTTTTTAAGAACTCCTGAAAGACGTCGGGGAATAAAAATTCTTTATGTTACACCTTTGAAAGCTTTGAATCGAGATAT